>DBZZ01000076.1:109582-113436 GCA_002311315.1 Methylococcaceae bacterium UBA1147
ATGCATTCATCGGTAATCAGTAAAGACACAAGGAATTTCAGTCCGGCTTTTTAAACCTGTCGACCAGTGCCATGCTAATCTTTTGGGGCACGAAGTCCGAAACGTCGCCGCCCAGCCTGGAAATTTCACGAACCATGGTGGATGAAATGAATGCATACTGCTCCGCCGGGGTCAGAAAGACCGTTTCAAAATCGGCTGAAAGGCGGCGGTTCATCCCCGCCATCTGGAATTCGTACTCGAAATCGGAAACGGCACGCAGCCCGCGCAGAACGACCCCCGCACCAACTTCCCTGGCGCATTCAACGAGCAGGGTGTCAAAGCCGACCACTTCGACATTGTCATAGCTGCTGACCACTTCCCTTGCCATCTCCACCCGTTGTTCGACATCGAACAGCGGGCTCTTGTCCTTGTTGGCAGCAACCGCGACAACAAGGTGATCGAAAATCCGGACCGCGCGTGCGATCAGGTCGACATGGCCATTAGTGATCGGATCAAAGGTTCCCGGATAGATCGCTTTCAGGTTCATGTTTTTTGATCCCTGGTTCTATTGTTTTCCACACAAGTAATAAGCAACTTCCCCCGCCCGGCCCGATTTGGTGATGAACCACCCACCAGGAAGGTCGGCAAGCGGCTCTACGGCTTCCATTTCCAGGTAAACCTTCGAACCCGCATCCACCCAGCCATACGCTTCCAGAAGTTCTAGCGTTTCCGCGACCAGCCCCTTGTTAAAAGGCGGATCCACAAACACGATATCGAACGGCGCTTTCGGATCGGATGACAGGACACTCATTACGTCCGCACACATCAATTGGACCCGCTGCGCCTGCAAATCCTGCAAGGCAGAACCAATTGCCGAACAGGCATCGAGGTTCCTTTCAATCGACAACACCGATTTCGCACCGCGTGATGCAGCCTCAATCCCCAACGCCCCGCTACCGGCGAATAGATCCAGGCACCGAGCGCCGACAATATCGAACTGGAGCCAGTTGAACAAGGTTTCGCGCACCCGATCCGCTGTCGGGCGCAGGCCCTCGGTCGCGGCAAAGGAGACCTTTCGACTTCTCCATTCGCCTCCGATCACCCGCAACTGGTTTTTCAGTTGTCGTGTGATGGGCTCCCCCCTCCCACCAGTACCGTCCGGAAGTGGTCAAGCTGCAGATGGCTGTGGAAGGCTTTCCGAATATCAACCGTGTTAATGGAATGGACCTTGTCCGTAAACGTGTCCAGGTAATCGATCGGCAAACCGTAAAACCCGATCATCGCCACGTAGGCAGACACTTTGCGGTTGCTGTCGATTCTGAGTACAAATCCCCCGGTAATATTCTTCTTGGCCCGGGTCAGCTCTTCCTCGGAAGGCCCGTTGTCGATGAAATTTACGAATGTCTTCCTGAGAACAGCCAGGGCCTCGGGGGCCTGATCGTTGCGGGTCTGCAGGCTCATGGTAAAGGGGCCCTTCTCACCCAACGGCGCAAAGTAACTACTGGCACTGTAGGCCAGGCCTCTCTCATCACGTATTTGCCCGCTGATCCTCGAAACCAGGCCACTACCGCCTAGAATGTGGTTTCCCACATACAGCGCGAAATACTCGGGATCATGACGACTCAGGGCGGCCATCCCGCTGAAGATATGGGTTTGTCGCGATGGAAAGCGAATCGTTTGGGTTCCGCCCGAGCCGGCGAAATCTACCTGCGGGATGGGTTCTGGCGGCGATCCGGCAGGTAGTTTCGCCGTCAATTCCATGACCATTGATTCGGCCCTCTCGCGGGACACATCCCCAACCACCACTGCCACCGCATTGGCGGCCACGTAATACCTTCGATGGAATTCCCGAATAGCAGCAACCGTTAGGGCCGCAACCGTCGCCGATTCTCCGAGGACGCGGTGTCCATAAGGATGGCCCCGGTAGATATCCTGGTAATAGGCCTGTCCTCCGACCTTGCCAGGCAATTCGCCGAAGCGTCGCAGGCCGGCAAGAACCCTCTTTCGTTCCCGGAGAAAATCCATCTCGCTGAACCGGGGTAAAGCGACCACATTAGCCATCGTCTCCAGCGCCGAGTCAAGGATGTCCGCTCTGCTCAGGGAACGCAGGGCCAGCGAAGCTGAATCCCGGGCAACTGAAGTACCGAGGACCGCACCGATTCCTTCCAGGCGCTGCGCAATACGGTCGGCATCCCAGTCTCCAGCACCCTTATCCAACAGTCCGGAGGTCAGCGCCGCAAGGCCGAACTCCTGTCCATCCCGTGCACTCCCGGCATCGAACAGGAGCTGTACGTCAACCAGCGGCAAATCCTTCGCTTCAACGTGGTAGACCCGAGTTCCCCTCTCTGTCACCCAGTGTTGAATGTTCGGCCCGGCAAAAGCGCAGGTCATGCCCAACAACAATGGAAACACGATCCAAAGTTTCCTCAGGTTAGTGATCATGCAGCCCCCTGAGCTCTGGCCCATCGGCCTGGCTGCCATCCATCGGAAGCGGATCCAGGAAACAGACCGTTAGGTTGTCTTCGACCAGGAATTGTTTGGCACTGGCCAGGACATCCTCTGCCGTAATCTGACTGATCCGTTCTTCGTATTCATCGACACGCTTCCAGCCGAGCCCAACGGTTTCTAGGGTCCCTAGCTGCATCGCCTGGTAAAAGACCGAATCACGCTCGAAAACACTGTTGGCCAGAACCTGGGCCTTTACCCTTGCCAGTTCTTCGGGCGCCACGGGCCGGGTCTGCAGTTCGCTGATCTCGGACTTGAGGGCCATTTCGAGATCGAACAGCGAATACCCCTCCGCAGGCGTGGCTTCGAACATAAACAGCGAACCCATTCGGGCATAGAGATCGTAGCCGGCCCCTGCGCTGACCGCCATCTGAGACCCTCGAACCAGCCTACCGGCCAGTCGAGCGCTGTTGCCACCATCCAGTATCCCGGCGAGAACTTCCAATGCGTAGGCATCCTTTTCCTTCTCCGCATTCTTGAGCACGGGCACCTTGTACCCCATAATCAGGTAGGGTAGCTCGGCGGGTAGCCGGATGGTCATTCGCCGGGTACCGAGTTGCTCGACCTCTGTCCGAATTCTTAGCTGGACAGGATCCCCGGGGGGCAATGGCCCGAAATATTCGTCTGCCAGTGAAAAAACCGTTTCCGGATCCACATCGCCGGCCACCACCAGCGTTGCATTGTTCGGTGCGTACCAGCGTTCGTACCACTGCTGCAGGTCAGCCACGCGAAGCCCCCTGATATCCACCGGCCAACCGATCACCGGGTTGCGATAGCCACCATTGGTATGCGCCAACGCCAGAAAGTACTCAAAGGCCTTCGACCTGGGTTTATCATCGGTCCGCATGCGGCGTTCTTCCAGTACGACTTTGCGCTCTTTTTCGAATTCGGCAGGATCCAGTTGCAGGTTGCGCATTCTGTCTGCCTCGAGTTCGAAACTGATCCGAAGCCTGGATCTTTCAAGACGCTGAAAATATGCAGTATAATCACGCCCTGTAAAGGCATTCTCCCGGCCGCCGTTTTCCGCAATAATCCTCGAAAAGTCACCCGGGGCATGATTTTTGGTCCCCTTGAACATCATGTGTTCGAGAATGTGGGATACACCGGTAATGCCTTCAAACTCGTAACTACCTCCAACCTTGTACCATATTTGTGAAACAACGACGGGAGCACGATGATCTTCCTTGACCAGCACTTTCAACCCATTATCCAGAACACGTTCGTGCACCGCAGGGCCAGCGTGGGAAAGGCCGCTCAGCAATACAAGGAAGAAAAATAGTCGGATCACGATGTTGATGATTGTCGAAAACTGAATGATTTCGATTCAATCCACGAAATGGCAAGAATCCATTCCATTGTAGACGAATAAC
>DBZZ01000079.1 GCA_002311315.1 Methylococcaceae bacterium UBA1147
GGGCATCCGACGATAGCGGTTGACACTCATATCTTCCGTGTTTCCAACCGGACTAGACTGGCTCGGGGAAAGACGGTACTGGAGGTAGAACGAAAGCTGGAAAAATGGGCTCCGGCAATGCACAGGAAGAATGCCCATCACCTGCTGATTCTACACGGACGTTATACTTGTGTTGCGCGTAAGCCGCGCTGCGGCAGTTGTACAATTGAAGATCTGTGTGAATACCAGGAAAAACCGGTCGTCGACCTGGTCGCAGAATGATGAAAAAGGGCTGGGCCTTGCGAATCGGCATCATGGAATTGCTGTCGGTGGGCGTGCTATACAAAGCCCTGACGATTTGATACCGTGATTGGTCTCTATGTTTTCTAGTCGGCTGAAACAAAGCTGAATGTTCGGGGGCTATAGCTTGAGGTTGATACCCGAAGCAGGTTTTCAACGGGAAAACATGCTTCCTGGGCCCATGGATCTATACGCAGCCCTGTTTTTGGTGCTGGAGACAACGATTGTATCGGCAGGGAATCCCTAGTGGCGGTTGAAACAAATATCTATTCGATTTAGGAGATTGATTATGGGTAAGAAATTTTCCAAAAAACCTCTTGGTGTGGCTCTTGGCACTGTTGTCGCAGCAAGTTTTTCGATTGCCCCGATGGCCAATGCCGAACAGAATCCTTTTGAATTGACCGATCTTACGTCAGGATATACGGAGTTAGCGGAAAAGGGTGAGACGCCGGAAAAACAATGCGGTATAGAGGGTTATTGTGGTGGCAGCAGATGCGGTGAAGGTAAGTGTGGAGGCCAGGAACCCAGCTCCGATAAAAAGCCAAAAAAAACCACAGAAATGTCATGCGGCGGTGAAGGTAAGTGTGGCGGTAGCAAGTAACGTAAAGCAGCAAAACGGTACATCGATCTTTTCCGGAAACGGAAGAGGCTCTCTTCTCTGGGCCCTCCCGGGACAGGATGCCTCGCGGGTTAAATGAAACGACACTATACGGTTGAGGGTGCTGGCCTTGGGCTCAGGCGGGAACTTCTGGAGTCGCTGGTCGGGGGCGCTGGTACAGATATCGACTTCTACGAACTGGTTCCGGAAAACTGGATCAATTTCGGCGGACAGTTAGGAAAACAGCTGCGTTCTCTGACCGAGCGCTTTCCTTTTGTAAGCCACGGGCTGTCCCTTTCAATCGGTAGTCCAGCTCCGCTGGACGAGGCATTTCTTCAGGACCTCAAGAAATTCCTCGATGCCCATCAGATTCGAAAATACACGGAACACCTGAGTTACTGCAGTGATGAGGGGCATCTGTACGATTTGATGCCGATTCCGTTTACCCTTGAAGCGGCAGAGTATGTTGCCGGTAGGATCTGTCGTGTCCAGGAGATTCTTGAACGGCGAATCGCGATCGAAAATGTTTCCTACTATGCCGCACCCGGAAAGGAGCTCGAAGAAATTGAATTCCTCAATGCCGTAGTCGAGCAGGCGGATTGCGAATTGCTGCTGGACATCAACAATATCTACGTGAACAGTGTGAATCATGGCTACGATCCGAGTGCCTTTCTGGCGGCGATTCCGGCTGACCGGGTCGCCTATGCGCATATTGCGGGCCATTATGTCGAGGCGGAAGATCTGATTGTTGATTCACACGGGGCCGAGGTGATTGACCCGGTCTGGGGCCTGCTCGAACAGGCCTATCAGCTATATGGTACTTTCCCAACTCTACTGGAACGGGATTTCAATATTCCTCCGTTGCCCGATTTGCTGGACGAAGTCCGGACCATTCGTTCGATACAGAGAAAAACCCGGGAGGGGCAGGATGTCAGCTACGGATAGACGCCGTTCGTTTACGGACCACCAGCGTTCATTTATGGCTTATATCCGGGATCCGGATCGGTCTCCTGCGCCTTCAGACATCGAAAAATGTCGGATCGATCTCTATCGGGAGCTGATATTCAACAACATGGAGAGCTTTCTTTCGAAGAATTTCCCGGTGTTGCGGCGGTTGATAGAGGATGCCTGCTGGATGGCGCTGGTGCAGGAGTTCTTTTCCGAACATCGATGCAAGAGTCCGTATTTTTCAGAAATTCCGGAAGAGTTTCTCGGTTACCTGCAACAGGAACGGGGTGACCGGAACGGGGATTTTCCGTTCATGGTTGAGCTGGCTCACTATGAATGGGCCGAAATGGCATTGGCGATCGCTACCGATGTCCCAGTAAAGCCGAACGGATCCATCCTTGCCATTGACGACCTCAAGCAACGTTTCAGTGTGTCGCCTCTGGCCTGGCCGCTGGCTTACCGTTACCCGGTTCATCAAGTGTCGGCCTCGTTCAAACCCGAAACCCCTCCGGCGGAGCCGACGTATCTGGTGGTTTATCGGAACCAGGATTACCGGGTCAAGTTCATGCAGATCAATGCGATGACCTACCGTTTTCTGCAGCTTGTGGAAGAAAATCCAGAAAAGTCCGGAGAAGATTGTCTGCTGATTCTTTGCCAAGAGATCGGTCAGAAGAATTTGGACCAGATTCTGCGCGGCGGGGTCGACATGCTGCAAGGGCTGTCCAGCCGAGGAATCGTATCCATCGTAGATTGAGGCAAGGCCATGCGCCATGGCGAGCCCCTATCGTTTCCAGTCGTTTTCACCAATTTCGGTCAGGTTGTTGTTATTCGTGTCCCAGTGTTGTCCTCCTGTTTCTAGAAGTTTCAGGTACCTGTCACTCGTTTGGGGATTGCTGAAGGGTGAATCCGTCAGATGTGACGTCACTCAGGGAAAGGTTATAGACCGGTTTCGAGCTGTTTCTGGGGGAACGAGTGAAAGGCCGTGTTGACAGATTGCCGCTGGCATCCGAGCCCCGGCCGTTCTTCAGAGGTTTGTTGCAGGGTCTTTCGTCGCGATTAGTGTCCGCCATCACCGGGTTGTCAGTCGTGGGTCAGTTGCTGCTACGACAGGCGGCCCAGAGTTCGGACCTCCAAAGTCGGCAACGTCCCGGGTTTGGAGCATCTTGTTGCCGGCCCCGGGCGTGTATTGCGGAGGCAATCCGTCGCTCTCCAGTTCGGCTCCGAAATCCGAAGCCGAGGCCAATGGCTCAAGCAAGGGTTCACCCTTGTGCAGAGTCGCCGCAGCCGTTTGGAAGGCTAGATTATGGTCCCGGCTATTCCCGGCCATCATTTCCTCCATGATGGAGCCCTGCAACCTGGCCCGCTCAAAGGGCATGCGTTGTGAGCCGCAAATTTTATGGGGATGTGAACGGCTTTCCCGAGTTATTTTCGGTGATGCCGTATCCGTCATTTTCGATGGCTCGTCTTGGGCGGCCGTGGCAATTGATTCTTCGATTCGAATGTCGGGTTCCTGCGAACGCAATGACCAAAGCGTGACCAGGGCCACGGACCGGTGCCGACAGAGAAGGTCAAAGGGTGAGTGTTTCAATCGAGACTACCGGGGAGGGCTCTGGTAAATGCCTTGGGGCCTCTGGCCGTTCTGTCGGAACTCAAGAGGGTTCGACCTGTCGGAGTTCTACGAACTTTGTCGATCGATGGTAGAATTCCGCCGATTTCCTATCGATCAAAGGACCATGAAGACGACAATGACACCGGAACCCGTGAGGGAGCTTCGCCCGATCGACGGTTTCCTTAAACTCAAGGCTTATATCCAGGAAAGCATCATCGGCCAGGAGCTTCTCGTTGATCGGATGCTGATCGCTCTTCTGTCCGATGGGCACATCCTGGTGGAGGGCGCTCCGGGCCTGGCCAAGACCCGAGCCATCAACGTGCTGAGCAGGGGAGTGGACGCTGATTTTCACCGGGTCCAGTTCACGCCTGACCTGTTGCCGGCTGACCTTACCGGAACCGAAATCTATCGACCGCAGGACAGTTCGTTCACGTTCCAGCGGGGGCCGCTATTCCATAACCTGGTGCTTGCGGACGAGATCAATCGTGCCCCGGCCAAGGTACAGTCAGCGTTGCTGGAGGCCATGGGCGAGAGGCAGATTACCATCGGTAGTTCGACCTATCCCCTGCCGGACCTTTACATGGTGATGGCAACCCAGAACCCGATCGAGCAGGAGGGCACCTACCCGTTGCCGGAAGCACAGCTTGACCGTTTCCTGTTGTATATACGGATCGATTACCCGGCGGCTGAAAACGAACGCGAGATACTGCGCTTGTCGCGGGCGGAAGCTCGTGGCGGTCGGCAGGTACCGAACCCATCAATCGAACCGCTGAGCCAGTCGCTTATTCGTTCTGCAAGAAACGAAGTCCTCGATTTGTACATGAACGAAAGCCTTGAACGGTATTTGCTGGAGATCGTTCTGGCGACAAGAAACCCCGGCAAGTACGGCGACGACCTGTCCCGCTGGCTTCAGTACGGAGCCAGCCCCAGAGCCACGATTGCGCTGGATCGGGTTTCGCGGGCGAGGGCCTGGCTTGACGGCAGGGATTACGTTTCACCGGAGGATATCCAGGAAATGGTCAAGGACGTTCTCGGCCATCGGATCGTTCTATCCTACGAAGCAGAGGCCGAGGGCATGAGTGCGGACGCCTTTCTGGGTGAAATGATGTCGCGTATCGCGGTACCGTGAAGGGGACCAATTTCTCCGCTTCGGGAAACCGGTCCGGGGCAGCGCTAGCCATGATGGGACTCGACACCAGTGCGGTCGAGACAACGCTGCGGGAACTGGTTGGCCTGAACCATGTCGCCGACCGCCGGTCACTGAGGAATTTCAAGGTTCGTTCGATCATGAGCGGCAGCTACCTGTCGCGGGTTCGCGGCCGCGGAATGGAATTCGACGAAGTCCGCTTGTACATGCCGGGCGACGATGTTCGCTCCCTTGACTGGAGGGTTACCGCCAGAACCGGGAAAGTTCATACCAAGCTCTACAGGGAGGAAAGGGAACGCCCCATTTTTCTGTCGGTCGACTACCGATCGACCATGTTCTTTGCGACCCGCGGAGTATTCAAATCAGTCATGGCGGCGAAGCTGGCAGCGCTGATTGCCTGGAGCGGCAACCACCACGCTGATCGGGTTGGTGGTCAGGTCTTCACGGACCATGAGACACTGGAATTCAAGCCGCGGCGGGGGAAACAGGGCCTCCTTCATTTGCTGAAACACCTGGCCGACCTGTCTTCACGGTTGAGGCTGGAACAGGTGCCGGCAAGGGGCGGTGACGCTACCGGCGGCGTTGAAGAGACATTCGGTCGAGCGCTTGAACGACTGTCGCGCCACGGCCATCCTGGGAACCTGATTTTCATTCTGAGCGATTTCAGGGGACTGACAGCGGAAACAGAATGGCTGCTGGTCCGCCTGGCCCGGCATTGCGATGTGGTCCCGATCCTGATTTACGACCGGCTGGAATGCAGTTTGCCCAAGGGCGGCCTTTACAGGTTCAGCAATGGCGCAGAAAGAATGACCGTGGACTTATCCGATAGCGTTTACCATCGGCAATACCGTGAAAAGTTCGAGGAGAGACGAACCCGGCTGCAACGGCTGGGGACGAAGCAGCGAATCAAAATACTGGAATGCTGTACCCAGGAGGAACCCCTGGACGTCCTGGCACGCCTGGCTGGCAGCAAGGCCCTTTGATCGGCCCGGCCAACAAATGGATTCTGCCAGTTTACCGTTGCGTGATTTTCATCTTCCTTCGCCGGTTGGGTGGTGGCCCCCTGGTCCGGGCTGGTGGATTGTTTTTCTGCTGGCGATTGCCGGCGCATCGATGGTGATCTGGTGCCGAAAACGCTTCACCGGTCTGCGGATCAAGAAGCAGGCGATGAGAGAACTGGTCGAGTTGAGGAAAACCCCGGGCCTTTCTGATTCCGAACGAATCGGTCTGTTGTCGGCACTAATTCGTCGGGTCTGTCTGAGCTACTATCCGCGCGCCGGGGTCGCGGCTCTGACCGGAAAGGAATGGCTGCGTTTTCTTGATCAGCCACTGGGGGATTCGTCTTTTTCCACGGGGCCTGGGCTTGCATTGCTTGACGTGCCTTACCGGCAAGATACTGACGTGAAACCAGGCCGCCTGTTTGCGCTTTTTGAACGCTGGATCGGGGCCTTGCCGAGACGAGTCGCAAGGAACGGCCCCAAGGGTTCCTAATTGATCGTTGGTCGACAAAGCATTGTTCAACTCGATTTTGCACTAATGTTTGAATTTTCATCGCCTGCTGCGTTCCTGGTTCTGCCACTACCGTGGCTGTACCGATTCCTTCTGCGTCCAGCAATGATCGAGCAGCGTGCGGCCTTGCGGGTGCCTTTTTTCAACGAATTGAAAAACCACGGTGTTGGTTCTAGAGGACATGATTTCAGGTCCTGGCGCCTTGGCTTCCTTCTACTAGTTTGGACCCTGCTGGTTACGGCCAGTGCTCGTCCCAGGTGGGTCGGCGAGCCAATTCAGCAGGGTGTGAGCGGTCGTGATCTGCTGATGGCTGTCGATCTTTCCGGCAGCATGGAGGAAAAGGACTTCCTCATTGACGAACTCCCGGTTGACCGCCTGACAGCCGCCAAGGCCGTCGCAGGCCAGTTTATCGAGCGGCGCTTCGGCGATCGAATTGGCCTGATCCTGTTTGGCGACCAGGCATACTTGCAGGCTCCGCTCACCTTCGATCGAAAAACGGTCCTGACCTTTCTGAAGGAAGCGGCAATCGGTCTTGCCGGGGAACAAACGGCGATCGGCGATGCAATCGGGTTGGCGGTCAAGCGCCTTGCGGCCAATCCTGCGGACCAGCGGGTCCTGATTCTACTCACCGATGGAGCCAATACGGCAGGGCAGGTTCCTCCGATAAAGGCAGCGGAGCTGGCGCGAAAGCAAAGCCTCAAGATTTATACCATCGGGATCGGGGCAGACGAGATGGTGATCCGCGATTTTTTCGGGGCAAGGCGCGTCAATCCATCTGCAGCGTTGGACGAAGACACCCTGAGAGAGGTTGCTGACCGGACTGGCGGGCGTTACTTCCGGGCCAGGGATATCGGTGAACTGGAAAACATCTATTTGTTGCTTGATCAGCTTGAGCCTGTCGAGAAGGATCAACAGTTCTACAGGTCCAGGCAAGCCCTTTTTCACTGGCCTCTGGGTTTGGCCCTGGGGCTGGTTATTCTTTTTGCGTTGATCCGGCTGAATGTGGGAAATACGGTTCTTGCCCTGGTCAGTCGAGGCCCTTCGCAAACCGGACAAGGGTAACGAGTGTTGGGATTGTGAATTTCAGCGAATTTCATTTTCTTCGTCCGGAATGGCTGTGGGCCTTTTCGGCTCTGCTGCTGGTCTACCTTTTCTGGCTCCGCCGCAACCTTGGAAAGGGAAACTGGGCGGGGGTCTGTGACGACCGCCTGTTACCCTACATCGTCGAGAAACGGGCGAATGGAGATTCCAGGATTCCCCGAGCACTGTTTCTGGCCGCCGGCGTGCTTGCTGTCATCGCCCTCGCCGGCCCGGTCTGGAAGCAGTTACCGGCCCCCGTGTACCGGAACGAAGCGGCGCTGGTGGTTGCCTTGGACCTTTCCCGCTCAATGGATACGCAGGATGTGAAACCAAGTCGTCTGGAGCGGGCTCGTTACAAGATTTCCGATATCCTGGCAAAACGCCGGGACGGTCTGATGGCGCTGGTAGTCTACAGTAACGAGGCCTATACGGTTACGCCGCTGACGCATGACAGTGCAACGATTTCGAGCTTGCTATCGGCGCTCGAAACTTCGATCATGCCGGCCCAGGGCAGCCAGCCAGAGATAGCGATCCGCCGGGCTGCAGATCTCCTTCAGCAGGCCGGCAATCCGGGCGGATATATCCTGCTGATTACGGATGAGGGCACCTATGAGGCAGTCGAGATGGCCCGGACGGTGAAAAGCGAGGGCCACCGGGTATCCGTGCTCGGGGTCGGTACGGAACAGGGGGCCCCAATTCCGCAGAGCGGTGGCGGCTTTGTCAAGGATGCGGGCGGGAATATCGTGGTTCCGAGGCTGGATCCTAGTTTGCTAGAATCCATTGCCCAGGCCGGGGGCGGGCTTTACCGGACCATGACGGTACAAGACCATGATATCGAGGCTTTTCTGGAAGCCGTTGATGCCGTCAAGGAGTTGCCTCAGGAACAGCAACATGCCATGCAGGTCGATCAGTGGGTGGAAGAGGGGCCGTGGCTCTTTTGGCTCATCCTGCCGATCGCGGCTTTTGCGTTCCGGCGAGGCTATCTTTTTGGATGGCTCGTCCTTTTGCTCCCGTTTCCGGATCCGGTTCATGCCTGGCAATGGGGCGATCTGTGGCAGACTTCCGATCAGCGGGCCTACCAGTCCTACCAGCAGGGAGGCTACGAGGAAGCCGCAGACCTGTTTGAAGATCCAGAGTGGAAAGCCGCAGCGGAGTATGCGGCCGGGCGCTACCAGCAGGCGGTTGAAACTCTGGATGAGGCTGATTCCGGCAATAATGCCTACAACAAGGGCAACGCGCTGGCTCGCTCCGGGCAATTCGGCGAGGCGCTGGAGCAATATGATCGGGCTCTGGAAATGGATCCAGACGACCAGGACGCCCGCTACAACCGGCAACTGATCGAGAAACTGCTGCAGCAACAACAGGGCTCGCAGCGTCGGGATCCCAACCCGTCATCGCAGCAGAAGCAGGATTCCGATTCGGTCGATGGCCAACAACCGGATCCCGCTTCGGATTCATTCGTAGATGAAAGGCATGATGGCAGCCAGGATCAGTCTTCAATCCAGCGACCAGCCGAAGGGGATAAAAAAACCGGTGACGCAGCGCGGGAGCCATCCGACGAGCCGGACTCAATGGCCAATGGGGTGGCCGAAGCGGGTGGCGAAGAGCTGGCGGGAAACAGGGAAGAAATGCCGGAATCGAAATTACACAATGCCGATGAACAATGGCTTCGCCGAATCCCGGACGATCCTGCAGGCTTGTTGCGGCGCAAGTTCCTCTATCAGTATACAAAGAGGCGTCCGCAACCGGCAGCCGCTGGAGCCGGATGGTGAACAGTCCTCCAGTTGCGACTCAGTTACGGGGAGATAGCATGAAAAATAGGGTCGATTTCACGGGGGGTTTGCCCGCTGCCGGCCGGGCGCTGTTCTTACTTCTGGCCCTGTTTGTTGCCGATTCCGGCTCGGCCTCGACAGCGATCAACGTAAGCACCGATCGTAATCCGGTCCGGCTCGACGAATCCTTTACCCTGACCTTTTCATCGCTGGCAGCCCCCGACGGAGAACCTGATTTTTTACCGCTTGAGGAGGTCTTCGATATCCGCAACCAGAGTCAAAGCAGCAACGTTTCGGTCATCAACGGCAGCTATACTCGATCGGTCAGTTGGACGCTGGAGGTGATGGCCCGGAAGGCGGGGGTGCTGATGCTACCGGCAATCGCCTTTGGCAGTGACAGCAGTGAACCGTTTCGCATCAAGGTCCTTCCTGCTTCAGCCGATGGTCCCGGGTTCGACGACGATATTGCGGTCGAAGTTCAGGCCGAACCCCGGAACCCCTACGTACAGGCGCAAATTCTGTATACGATTCAGTTCCTGCGCAAGGTTGATATTGTGCAGGCCAGCCTAAGTGAGCCGGTGGTGGAAGATGCGGTGATCGTGAAGCTCGGCGATGATCGGAATTTTTCAGTCATGAGAAACGGCCACCGCTACGTGGTCACGGAACGAAAGTTTGCTATTTTCCCACAGAAAAGTGGTCCGGTGGTGATTCCCCCGGTCGAAATGAAGGTGGATGTGGTGACGTCGGGCGGGCGGGGTTTCTTTGACCGTCGGACGACGCGGGCACGCCGGATCCGGTCGGAGGCGGTGGCCCTGGATGTTCGCCCGGTGCCGCCCGAATTCACCGGCGATTACTGGTTGCCGGCAGAACAGGTTTTCCTGGAACAACAGTGGTCGAATCAACCACTTTCCGTCCCGGTCGGAGAACCACTCACCAGGACCTTAAAGATAACGGTCAGCGGGGCCCTTCTGAGCCTGCTGCCGGATTTTGGCAAATTGGGTGTAGAGGGCCTCGGAAGTGGTCAGATCAAGCGGTACCCGGATCAGCCGGTAGTTAATGAGCAGGCCGGTCCATCGGGGATCGTGAGTACCCGGGAACAAAAAACGGCACTGATTCCATCCATTGCTGGCCGCTACCGGCTACAAGGTTTCGAACTGCCGTGGTGGAACACGCGAACTGACCGGTTGGAGGTGGCCCGACTGGCGGACGTGGAAATCGAAGGATTATCTCTCGCGGCAGAGGAGGGTGGGGCCAGGCAAGCCAATGAATTCATGCTGCCAACTCAAAATGCTCCCAAGCAATCCCTGATTGGACGGGGGGATGGGAACCACGAAGCTGGAGGGTACTGGGTCTGGGTTTCCGGTTTCCTGTCTCTGGGCTGGGTTGCTACACTGGGTTACCTGTTTCGGAAACGCTTCCGTCCGGAGCCGGGTGATGCCGAGCGGAAGATCCGGGAAACTGCTACTGAACGTCAATTGGTCAGAAATGTCAGGAAGGCCTGTTTAGACAACAATCCGGTTCAGGCAAAGGATGTGCTGCTGATGTGGGCGCGCGAGCGCTGGGGAGGATCGCCGCCAGTGAGTCTTTCAGCTCTTGCTAAACAGTGCAATGAGGAACTGGGCGGGGAGATCCGGAAGCTGAGCCGCCAGCTTTATAGCGAGCATAGGAAGATGTGGGATGGGTCCGGCCTTTTGGTGGCCTTCAAGCGATTCCCTGGCCGAGTAAGTTCCGGTTTAGCGGGTTCGAGCAAGTCGGTTTCGGGGCTTGAGCCGCTCTATTAGCGCAGGCGCCTTGTTTGGATGTTGCTTTCACAGCAAAGGATCGATCGGGTCCGCTTCAGAACTGGCAGCCAGCGAGATATTCCCGGGTCATATAGAGGGCTGCAATACTGCGGGCCTCGGTGCATTCTCCGGTGGCGACAAGATCGCTGATGTTATTTAGCTTCCAGGTGATTTGCTCGAGCTCCTCGGGCTCGTCGCCGGACAGCTTTTCTTCGTAGAGGTCCTGCGCCAGAATGATTTCGGTGGCGTGTTCCAGGTAACCCGGTGCAATGGTCAGGGAAGACAAGAAAGTCAACTTTCGGGCTCCGAAACCCACTTCCTCTTTCAGCTCCCGGTTGGCCGCCTCGAACATGTCTTCGCCGGGATCGGTTTTCCCTTTTGGCAGGCCGATCTCGTAGCGATCGACACCGGCAGCGTATTCGCGGACCAGGATGACCGTATCGTCTGAGATCATTGGTATGATGAGAACCGCCCCCCCGCCCCTGGTGCTGCGAGTCAACCGTTCGAATTCACAGCGTTTTCCATTGCTGAAACGCAGGGCTATGGACTCGATCGAAAAAAGCCGCGTTTTCGCAAGGGTCGTGCGTTTTAAAATGGTGGGTTTTTCGGGCATCGGCGGCTCCCCTGTGGAATTGGTCGAACCGGGGATCAGGGCATTATTCCGGCATTTGGCGAGGGGCCCGGAAATGGGGGCGGTTCGGTTTTAGGCCCGCTTGGCAGCAGTACTCTTCTGGCGAACGCGGCGGACTCTTTCGCGACCTTTGGCGCCCGTTGTTCCTTTTGAGGGCCCGTGCCACCGTGGGTTCCTGGTGACCGGTTTTTCGATTTCCGGCAATAAATCTTCCGTCATTGGCATAATCTCAATCTTCTGGCCAACGAATTTTTCGATTTCAGGCAGCGAATAAACATATTTTTCGCAGGCGAGGCTGATCGCTTCTCCCTGGCTCCCAAGGCGGGCGGTTCTGCCGATGCGGTGTACATAGTCCTCAACGTCCTGTGGCAGGTCGAAATTGAAAACATGGGTTACCTCGGGGATATGAAGGCCTCTAGCGGCAACATCGGTTGCGATCAGGATATCCAGGGCTGTCCCCTGGAACTGTTCCAGCAGCCACTGGCGTTTTTTCTGCGGGACATCCCCAGACAGTACGCCGGGCGCGAAGCCGTTCGCGCTCAGGTACGCGCTGACCAATTCCCCCGCTTTCTTGGTGTTGACGAAAATGATGCTGCGTTTCGGATTTTTGGTTCGAAGCAGTCCGATCAACAGGGAATATTTCTGTTCGTTCGCCGGGTAGAATGCGGACTGATTGACTGATTTTGCGGTGATCTGTTCCGGTTCGATGCGGACCAGTTCCGGGCTGTTCATGTGTTCATAGGCTAGTTCCAGGACCCGGTATGACAGAGTGGCCGAGAACAGCATTCCTTGGCGCTTGGTCGGTTTTGGTATCCGCCTCAGTAGATAACGGATGTCCTTAATAAAGCCCAGGTCGAACATCCGGTCCGCTTCGTCCAGTATTACTACTTGCACGCAATCTAGACGATAGATCTGCTGCTTGTAGAAGTCGATTAGTCTTCCCGGGGTGCCGATCAGAATATCGGTCCCCTGCCCGATGTCATCGAGTTGCTGCTGGTATCCGGTTCCCCCATAGGCAAGACTGATCTTCAGGTCGATGAATTTCCCCAGTTGCCTGGCGTCACTCGCAATCTGTCTCGCGAGTTCGCGGGTTGGAGCCACGATCAGCGCCCGTGGCTGTTTTGCACCGTTCCCCGACGGAGTGCTGAGTAGTGTCTTGAACATGGCCACCAGGAAGGTCGCCGTCTTGCCGGTTCCTGTTTGCGCCTGACCGGCTACGTCACGGCCCTGCAATGCGATCGGCAGGGCCATTTCCTGTATCGGGGTGCAAAATTCGTAATTGCCATGTTGCAGGCCCTGGAGCAGTTCGGGCGTCAGGTCGAAACTGTCGAACCTTGTCTCTGTAAGGATGTTATGAGTCATACTTATGGATGTTTTTTGGCCCCCGGTCGTTGTTTTCATCCGGTTTCGGGTCAGGTAAGCGCTGGGTCAGGCGGAAGCAGCAACCCCAGACTCGTCGGTATGCGAAAACCAGGCAGGTGATTCGCTCTGCCGAAAGAGCTGTTCGTTACTAACCAGGCAGATTAGTAGGTTGTTTCCAACATAAAATAATACAGAATAACCTATTCTGGGTGGTAGGCCTATCCAAAAGTATTGAGTCTCACGCCAAACGACACGCCGGGGCGATGAGATACCGGCCTCGTTTGGCTCCGTGCCGAGGGTAGCTCCGCGCTTCGATGTGTGGTTTTGTCCGGTTTGTGGTTGCATTTCTCCGGTCAATGCGACAGACTTGGTACTCTCAGTTGTAATCTGTTCTTGCTGGTTTCAAAAGGACAGTCTTTTGATCGCTCCCTCATCGTTCCTTTAATTCTGTAAGTTAGTTGTTCCATGGGGGAGGGTGTTTCATGATAAAACCCACGGAGATATAAGTGAGCGATTCTATTATTCACGTAACCGACGACAACTTTGACGAAACCGTTCTAAAGTCAGGGCTGCCGGTGTTGGTCGATTACTGGGCCGAATGGTGCGGGCCGTGCAAGATGATTGCACCGGTGCTTAAAGAAATCGCGTCCGACTACCAAGGCAAGGTGACGGTTGCCAAACTGAACATTGATGAAAATCCGATCACTCCGCAGCATTACGGGGTTCGTGGAATCCCCACCCTGATACTGTTCAAGGATGGCGAAGTCGAAGCAACAAAGGTCGGCTTGGCGTCCAAGGCTCAGCTTACCGACTTCCTTGATGGGAACATCTAATCGGGGTATCTGTCCCGTGGCGCGTGCTGGACGGGCCGTGAATACTGTGCTACTTTAAACTCCAGAATATCTTCCCCTTTCAAAAGGCGCCGACTGGCGTCGATTCCTCTCCGTTCCATTCAAAAGGCCGCTGTCCGTGGGTTTTGTGGCGCCGACTATCTCAAATCTGAATTCTGAAGAATTATGAATCTTACTGCCCTCAAGCGACAACCTGTACCCGAAATTATCCAGGCTGCATCGGCCCTTGGCATCGAGAGCGTCGGCCGAGCTAAGAAACAGGATCTGATTTTCGCCATCCTAAAGAAGAGTGCAAAGGGCGGGGAGGACATCTACGGGGACGGGGTTGTGGAGATTCTGCAGGATGGGTTCGGTTTCCTGCGGTCACCGGGGAGCTCATATCTCGCGGGGCCGGATGACATCTACGTATCGCCCAGCCAGATCCGGCGCTTCAATCTTCGCACCGGGGACACTATTTCCGGCAAGATCCGTCCTCCGAAGGACAATGAGCGTTACTTTGCGTTGCTGAAGCTGGAGAAAATCAATCACGATGCACCGGAAAATGCCAAGCACAAGGTGCTCTTTTCGAATCTGACCCCGTTGTTTCCAAATCAGCGGTTTACCCTGGAGATGGGGAATGGTTCGACCGAAGACCTGACCGCACGAGTCATCGACTTGGTAGCGCCCATCGGCAAGGGTCAGAGGGGGTTGATCGTGTCTCCGCCAAAAGCGGGCAAGACGATGATCTTGCAGCATCTGGCGCATTCCATCGAACTGAATAACCCGGAATGTGTGCTGATCGTTCTTCTGATCGATGAAAGACCAGAAGAAGTCACGGAAATGCGCCGCTGCGTGAAGGGCGAAGTGGTGTCCAGTACCTTTGACGAACCGGCAACACGGCATGTTCAGGTCGCCGACATGGTCCTGGAAAAGGCCAAGCGCCTGGTCGAACATAAGAAGGACGTTGTCATTCTTCTCGATTCGATAACCCGCCTGGCACGAGCCTATAACACAGTGGTCCCGTCATCCGGCAAGGTCCTGACTGGCGGTGTCGACGCCAACGCGCTGGAACGGCCGAAACGGTTCTTTGGTGCGGCAAGGAACATTGAGGAGGGCGGAAGCCTGACCATCATAGCGACCGCGCTGGTCGAAACGGGTTCCAGGATGGACGAAGTGATCTATGAAGAGTTCAAGGGCACCGGCAACATGGAATTGCACCTGGACCGCAAGATTGCCGAGAAGCGCATTTACCCGGCCATCAATATTAATCGCTGCGGTACCCGCCGCGAAGAGTATCTGGTGGAGCCGGAGGAACTTCAGAAATCCTGGATCCTGCGCAAGATCCT
This sequence comes from Methylococcaceae bacterium UBA1147, assembly GCA_002311315.1. GTDB lineage: Bacteria > Pseudomonadota > Gammaproteobacteria > Methylococcales > UBA1147 > UBA1147. Next base: position 14,893 of record DBZZ01000079.1, read on the forward strand.
ACACCCCATGGATGAACTAGCAGCCAGCGAATTCCTGCTTGGCAAGCTGAAGGAAACCAAGACTAATGCCCAGTTCTTCGACTCGATGAGACGCTAACTGCCGGGTTTCCGGTTCGACTCAGTTCGATTTCTCCCCGGTTTTTTCATCCGTTTCTTCACCAAGTGCCTGGTCGAGGATCGATCTTGGAAATGTCTTTTTTACCTTGACGCCGAGTTCAACGAAGCTGTTGGCCTGGCGAACAAGGTTGCCTCGCCCTTGTGTCAGTTTGTTCATGGAACTCTCGTAGGTTCCGTGTACGGTTGATATCTGGATCCCAAGTTTTTCAAAGTCTTCAACAAACCCGCGGATCTTGTCATACAGGCTACCGGCCTTGTCGGCGATGATGCGGGCGTTTTCATTCTGTCGTTCGTAGCGCCAGATGTTGTCAATGGTGCGAAGAGTGGCTAGCAGCGTGGTCGGTGTAACCACGATGATGTTGTGCTCGAAAGCTTTGGAAAATAGCGATTGGTCGTGCTCGAAAGCGACCATGAACGCGGGTTCAATGGGCATGAACATCAGAACAAAATCCAGCGAACGAAGTCCTCTGACGTTTGAATAGTTCTTTTCGCTGAGCGCCTTGATGTGCTCGAAGATGGCCTGGACGTGCTCCGTTATGGCCTGCTTGCGGAGTTCTTCCGAATCGGCAGAGGAATAGGTTTCATAGGCTACCAGGGAAACCTTCGAATCGATGATGATTTCCTTGCCATCCGGCAAGTGGACGATTACATCTGGTTTTAGCAGCCGGTTGTCGCGGTCCCGGAAGGCGCCCTGGGTCTCGTATTCCACACCCTTGCGCAGCCCTGATTGCTCTAGCACCTTTTCCAGCACCAGTTCACCCCAGGTTCCCTGGGCTTTTTTGTCTCCCTTCAGTGCCCGCACTAGGTTACTGGCTTCCTCCGTGATGCGCTGGTTTTGTTGGTTGAGGGTACGAATGGCTTCTCGCAGCGCTGCCCGGTCCCTGATGTCTTCCACGTGAACGTCGTCCACCTTTTTCCTGAAGTCGCCCAGTTGTTCGCGCAGGGGTAACAGAACACGGTCAAGGTTGAGCTTGTTCTGTTCGGTAAAGTCTTTTCCTTTTTCCTCCAGAATCTTTGCCCCAAGCGATTCGAATTGGTGAATCATCTGTTTCTCGGCATTTTTCACCAGTTCCAGCTTTTCCTGGGTATGTTTTCGTTCCGCCTCGATCCGAGTGGCGAGTTCGGCATTGGCGCTTTTCATTGCGCTGAGCTCATCAACCTGGGCTGAGATGGTCTTCTCTTTTGTGGTAACCCTTTGCTGTAGGGGCTCCACTTGGGCAGCTTCCTGTTCGGCTTTCACGCGCCGGGTGGATTCGCTTAGAAGTTCCTGTCGTGATGCCTCCAGCTGTTCATCCAGCGCCTGGATTCTGGATTCCAGCTTGAGAATGTCGGCTGTTTTTTGTTGCGCAATTGCCTCGGCGGCGATGAATTGGTGTCTCTGAGTTTCCAGCTGCTGTAACTGCCGGCCCGTTACGGCGGCGGATTTTCGCTGGCGTGCCAGTAGCAGCCAAGCCACGATAACTGCCAGTACCAGGGTACAGGCTGCCCCGATGGCTACCCCGAATGAGAACGGGGAAAGGCTGACGGTTCCGTTCATATCGATCCTTTTAAAAAGTTTGTGACTGCAAGAGGGGCTTGGGAGAACGCCCGCGGTTTCAGGAGATCGTCTGAAACACCTTTTCCGCTACATGCAGGGTGTTGTCAATAATTTCCCGGTCGTGCGCCGCCGATACGAAGCCAGCCTCGAATGCCGAGGGTGCAAGGTAGACGCCATGCTCCAGCATCCCGTGGAAAAACTTCCTGAAGATGCCTTGGTTGCAATTCATCGCCCCGTCGAAATCCCACACCGTGTGAGCGCTGCTGAAGAACAGCCCGAACATGCCCCCAACCTGGTTGGAGACAAGGGGAACTCCAGCTGCCGAGGCCCTTTCGATCATCCCCTCGGCCAGCATGCCGGTCATGCGCGCCAGGTTCTCGTAGAATTCGGGTGCCGAGATCAGCTCCAGTGTTTCCAGGCCGGCGGCCATGGCGATCGGGTTCCCGGACAGCGTTCCCGCTTGGTAGATGGGGCCGAGTGGCGCCAGTTTCTCCATGATGTCCTTGCGGCCGCCGAACGCGCCAACCGGCAGACCCCCGCCGATGATCTTGCCGAGGGTCGTGAGATCGGGTGTGACACCGTAGTGTTCCTGTGCGCCGCCCCTCGCCACGCGAAAGCCGGTCATGACTTCATCGAAAATGAGCACGGTTCCGGACTGCGTGCACAGCCTTCTGAGCGTTTGGAGAAAGCCGGGAAGAGGCGGGATGCAGTTCATGTTGCCGGCAACCGGTTCAATGATCACGCAGCCGATCTGTTCGCCCATATCGGCGAAAAGCTGTTCCAGGCCTTCGCTGTCGTTGTATTGCAGGGTTAGTGTTTGTTCCGCCACGCTGTCCGGAACCCCCGGCGAATTCGGGACACCGAGGGTGAGCGCTCCTGAACCGGCTTTTACCAGCAGGGCATCCGAGTGACCGTGGTAACAGCCTTCGAACTTCACGATCCGGTCACGGCCGGTGTGACCTCGGGCCAGCCGGATGGCGCTCATTGTGGCTTCGGTACCGGAATTGACCATCCGTACCAGTTCCAACGAAGGGACCAGGGAACACAGTTTTTCGGCCATTAAGGTTTCGATCTCGGTTGGTGCGCCGAAGCTCAGCCCTTTGTCCACGTAACGGTGAACCGCGGCAATGACTTGCGGGTGCGCGTGGCCGACGATCATCGGCCCCCATGAGCCGACGTAGTCGATGTATCGGTTGCCAGCGCAGTCGATGATAAACGGGCCCTCTGCGGACTCGATGAAGACGGGGGTTCCGCCAACGCCATTGAAGGCTCTTACCGGTGAATTAACCCCCCCGGGAATGACTTGCTTGGCTGCCTGGAAAAGAGGTTCAGAATGACTGGCTGGGTCCATGGTTTTTCTTCGATCCTTGGTTTCTGTGAATCGGGCCAAATGAAATCATAAGGCTTCGTGAGATGGAAAACATCAATCGCCCATGATCGGGGCATTCGTTTCCGGAGGCAAAGTCCGGATGCGTAGGCTTCGCTTTTCTCATGAATGGGCCAGAAGCTTGCAGCCAGTGATGAACAGGAACACGGCGAACAGGCGTTTAAGCCGGCTCGTCGGCAGCCTGTGTGCAAGGCTGGCGCCGATCGGCGCGAACACGATACTGCTGGTGACGATGCCTGCGAAGGCGGGGCCGTAGATGTAGCCCAGGCTCCATGCTGGCATCTGGGGTTCGTTCCAGCCCAGTATGACGTAACCGATGGTTCCGGAAACGGCGATCGGTAATCCGCAGGCACTGGAAATGGCAACCGCGTTGCGGATCGGCTGCCGGCACTTCAACAAGAAGGGAACGGTCAGGGTTCCGCCGCCGATCCCGAGCAGGGAAGAACAGCCACCGATGACGGTGCCTGCCAGAGCGGCTAGCCGTTTGCCAAGAACCAAGGTCTGCTTTCCTGGCTTGATTTGGAAACCGGTCTGGATGGAAACCATGGTCAGGAAGATACCGAAAATGGTCCTCAGTGCGGAGGAATCTAGGTGCTGGGTCAGCAGGCTTCCGGCCAGGGATCCAACCAGTATGGCCGGGGCCAGCCGCAGAACGATTTCCCACCGGATCGCGCCGAGCCGGTGGTGGGCCGATATCGAAGCGAGCGAGGTGAAAATGATGGTGGCCAGTGACGTGGCAATGGCTACCAGCATGACTAGGTTTCCGGGGATGCCCTGGTCAGGGTAGATCCAGGCCAAGAAAGGAACCAGCACGACTCCGCCGCCAATGCCGAACAGGCCGGCCAGTAACCCCGCGGTCGCCCCGAGCAAAAGATAAAGGAAAAAGAACGCTGACACGCTTTTCAAGGCCTCGTTATAATGACTCCCCATGCAAGAACAGCATTGTGAGTCGGATTCCGGGATTCTATCACTGCTTCGAATCTGTCGGGGAAGGTTGCTCGTTACCGCACAGGCTTCTTTTCCGCGTACCGATTTTGGTGGCTTGTGGAGACACTGCCCAGGAGTTGGTTATATCGAATGCCAGCGATGAAGACCTTTCTGGTAGGCGGAGCCGTGCGCGACGGGTTGCTTGGCTTTCCGGTTACCGAGCGAGATTGGGTCGTCGTGGGCGAAACGCCTGAGTCTCTGCTGGAACAGGGCTTTAAGCGCGTTGGTAAGGGCTTTCCGGTGTTTTTGCACCCGCAAACCCGAGAGGAATACGCACTGGCCAGGACCGAGCGAAAGACGGCCCCGGGCTACCATGGTTTCAGTATCCACGCGTCTCCGGAAGTGACCCTAGAGGAGGATTTGACCCGCCGTGATCTGACCATCAACGCGATCGCCAGGGGGTTGGACGGAAAGCTTATCGACCCCTGCCAGGGCAGGCAGGATCTCGAGCTTCGTTTGTTGCGCCATATTTCCGAGGCATTCAGTGAGGACCCGGTGCGAGTGCTTCGGGTGGCCCGTTTCGCGGCCCGCTACGCCCATATTGGGTTCACGGTGGCCGATGAAACAATGGAGCTTATGGTGTCCATGGTCAAGTCGGGAGAGGTTGATGCCCTCGTGTCGGAGCGTGTTTGGGCGGAATTCGCCCGGGCGCTGGGAGAGAGGACGCCGGCTTCGTTCATTGCCGTGCTACGGACCTGCGGAGCCCTGGAAAGACTGTTTCCGGAGCTTGATCGGCTATTCGATGTGCCGCTGTCAGCACGGGCAGATGCCAAGGTTGACGCCAACGCCGGCCAACAGTCTATTCGGGTTCTGGAGAATGCGGCTCAGGCGTCCGGGTGTGTAGTGGTTCGCTTCGCTGCACTGGTGTACGGGTTGGGAGCGGGCATGGAAGAAGCTTCCGGCCTGGCCGAACTGGAAGCCCATTGCGAGCGCCTGAGGGTCCCTGGGGACTTTAAAAAGCTGGCCACCAGGGTGATCCTCTACCAAGAATCCTGCACGAATATCTTCATTCTTTCGGCCGAGAAAATCGTCGCTGTTCTGAAAAAACTGGATGCATTGCGAAAGAAGGCTGACCTTGGTCCGTTCCTTCTGACGTGCAAGGCCGTGGAGCAGGGCAAGATGCACCATGACGCCGATTATCCACAGAGTGATCTCCTGCTAAACTGCCAGCGGGTTGCGCAGGCGGTCGATGTGCAGGCTATCTTGCGGCAGGGCTTGTCGGGACGGGAGGTTGGAACCGAACTGGAGCGGATGCGCGTTCGTGCTGTTCGGGAATTCATCGACGGCTCCCCGGGTGAGGGCAAAACGCGGACTGGGGGGAAGTCATCGTGAGACGTTCCGTCCTGGTGACTGGAGCTTCAAGGCGCATCGGTGCAGAAATAGCCTGCACTCTGCATGCGGCCGGATACAATGTGGTGATTCACTTCCGCGAATCGAGTGGACCGGCCCGGGTGCTGGAAGACGAACTAAACGGTCGCAGGCCTGACAGTGCAAGAATCCTTCAGGCCGATCTTCTGCAAACTGCAGATGTCGCCGGACTGGCGGAGCGCGCGGTGTCTGCCTGGGGACGTATCGACGCTCTGGTCAACAACGCGTCCGCCTTTTACCCAACGCCGATAGCAAAGGTCAGCGAAGCCCAGTGGGACGAGTTGATAAATTGTAACATGAAAGCCCCGTTTTTTCTGTCCCGTGCCCTGGCGCCAGAACTGATGCAACGGTTGGGATCCATCGTTAATATCGTCGATATCCACGCGCTACGCCCCCGTGAGGGTTTTTCCGTTTACAGTCTGTCGAAGGCGGGCCTGGCAGCGATGACACAATCATTGGCGCGTGAGTTGGCGCCCTCGGTGCGGGTCAACGGGGTGGCGCCGGGGGCCATACTATGGCCAGAAGCCGAGATGGACGGGGCCGAGCGTGAGCAGATTCTTTCCAGGATTCCCTTGCAGAAAACAGGGCAGGCACGGGATATTGCGCAAACGGTGCTTTTCCTGCTGGGAAGCGATTACATCACCGGCCAGATGTTGTCGGTCGACGGGGGACGGAGCCTCTGTTTTTGAGGCCGGCGCGGGGCAAGCCTCTGTTGTCGTTCCTAAACCGGGAAATCGACGATCTGCTGATTGATCCCTTCCTTGTCAAAGTTCTGCCACATCACGGCGAAGCGTTCACCGGTGACGGGATAGACCCCGTCGGGTGCGATTTCCGCCAAGGGTTCCAGAACGAAGGCGTAAAGCATGATGTCTTTGCGCGGAATCTGAAATTTGCCTTCATTCAGGATCAGGTCACCATATAGCAGGATGTCCAGATCCAGCGTTCTGCCGGTAAATTTTTCCGTTCTGCGGGCCCTGCCGTGGCTGATCTCGATCTGGCGTAGGGACTTCGCAATATCGCGGATCGGTTTATCCGACTCGAAGCGGATCGTCAGGTTAAAGAAGTGAGGCCCGTCGAAGCCTACGGCCTCGGTTTCGTAGACGCTTGAAAGAGTCAGTTGCCCGAATCGTGACTGTAGCGCTTTCAGCGCGGACCGGACGTTTTTTTCTCTTTCGATATTGCTGCCAATGCTCAGGTATACGCTCGGCATCTACGGTTTTTCTCCCCGTTCGATAATGATTCCGACGTCGCTAGCACCGCGGATCGCGCCTTTCTTGTTGAGCGTGAGGCGAAGCCAGGGGACTTTGAAGTTGTTCAGGAGGGTCGAGGCGATTTCCTCGGCTAGCTTTTCTACCAGGAAAAACTCGCTCTGTGCGACAAACGAGATCAGGTGTTTCGACACGGCCTTGTAATCAAGTGCGTGGTCAATCGAGTCGGTTTTTCCAGCATTTCGGATATCGCACCCCATCTCGATATCCAGTATGACCGTTTGTCTTGTTTCCCGTTCCCAAGCATAAATTCCGATAATGGTCTCGATCTGTAGGCCCCGCAGAAATATAATGTCCATCTGTCCTTGTTTTGTGTCGCCTAGGGAGAGCGCAGTATATAAAAATCTGGCGGCTATACAAATGCCTAATCATTGGAGGCAGTCATGTGGATGTGGTTATTGGTCCCTGTTGGGTACCTAATTGGCTCAGTTTCTGCCGCAATAATAATTTGTCGGTGCCTGCGACTGCCGGATCCTCGTGATCAGGGTTCCGGGAACCCGGGTGCGACCAACGTGCTTCGTTACGGGGGCAAGAAGGCGGCTGGGCTAACCCTGTTTGCCGATCTGCTCAAGGGAGCGATCCCGGTGGTCATGGGGATCGCTCTCGGTGCGAGCGACGAAATCGTTGCCGCTGCCGGTGCGGCGGCCTTCCTGGGCCACGTCTTCCCGGTATTTTATGGTTTCAAGGGTGGAAAGGGTGTATCGACGGGATGCGGGGCTTTTTTCGGCTTCGATTTCTTTTTTGGCCTCAGCGTCTTCGGTTCTTGGGTCGTCCTGGCCAAAATCAACCGGATTTCATCGCTGTCGTCAGTCATCACGGCCTGCCTGTCGCCGCTGTACGCGTACCTGATCCTGGAGTCCCCCGCCTATGTGGTTGGCTCGGTGTTCATTTCGGTGGGCGTTCTAATGACCCACCGCTCAAATATTCAGCGGCTGCTGGCTGGCGAAGAAAGCCAAATCGGTAGCTAGGAGGCACCTTGATGGTTGGTTGGCCTGACCGCGTGAAGGGCTAAAGAACCGGGATTAACCGTACCTTAAGACCATCGCCTGGGGTGACCTCAGTCGCCGATGGGCCTGATTTCGTCAAGAGGCCAGCGAGGCCGCACGTTGATCGCGAGACCCTCCTGTTGTCCCTCACGCAGGCGCTGGTGACCCGCGAAGGCTATCATGGCACCGTTGTCGGTGCAGAATTCCAGCCTCGGGTAGTAAACCCTAATGCCTTCCTTCTGCGCCATGTTCTGCAGTTTTGACCGGATTCCGGTGTTGGCGCTGACCCCGCCAGCCACGACCAGCCTCTTGTAACCGGTCTGCCGCATCGCCCTGCGGCACTTGATGGAAAAGGTGTCGGCGACCGCGTCCTGGAAGGCGCGAGCAATGTTCGCTCGTGCCGACTGGTCGGTCGAGGCAAGCATGTTGCGGGCATAGGTCTTCAGGCCACTGAAACTGAAATCCAGCCCGGGCCGGTCGGTCATCGGCCGCGGGAAACGGTAATGTTCCGGATTGCCCCGTTCGGCCAGCTTGGACAATGCCGGTCCGCCCGGGTATCCCAGTCCGAGCAGCGAGGCAGTCTTGTCGAAGGCCTCTCCCGCGGCGTCATCCAGGGTTTCCCCGATGATCCGGTACTGGCCCGCCCTCTCGGCTTGCACCAGCAGGGTATGGCCGCCCGAAATCAGCAGCGCGACGAAGGGGAATTCCGGCGGGTCCTTGTCCAGGAGCGGTGCTAGCAGGTGCCCTTCCATGTGGTGAACCCCTACCGCAGGAACCTTCCATGCCATGGCCAGGCTACGGGCAATCGTCGCGCCGACCATCAGCGGGCCGATCAGTCCGGGACCCGCGGTATAGGCAATGCCGTCGATATCGAAAGGGCGTACTCCGCCGTCTGACAGGCACTGGCGGATCAGGGGGGTGAGCTTGCGGATATGGTCTCGGGAAGCCAATTCCGGAACCACTCCGCCATACTCGGCATGCACCGGAACCTGACTGTACAGGCAGTGCGAGACCAGGCCTTTCTCAGTGTTGTAGATGGCCACCCCGGTTTCGTCGCACGAGGTTTCAATGCCCAATACATTCATGGTGAAAATATCTGTTTTGGTAATGATAAACGGTTTGCTATAATACAAGGTTCTCTATCGGGGATAGCCTGCAAAATTGAAGCCGGACTACCGGTGAAAGAATAGGGCTTTGTCGACTTTCCATGCAATTTCGACTGGGCGGAAATGGCTCGGCACCTAATTGCAGACCCCTTAGTTAAATTCCGCGGGACTCCCCTAAGACCGTTTTTTGAAACCATCAATTATATCCGATATCAGGAAGTTTTATGCCATCAATCAGACTCAGAGAGAACGAACCGTTTGACATCGCCATCCGCCGCTTCAAGCGTGCCTGTGAAAAGGCGGGTGTCCTGTCCGAAACCCGCCGTCGCGAGTTTTACGAAAAGCCGGCCGCAGAACGTAAGCGCAAGGCTGCCGCAGCGGTCAAGAGACACCTGAAAAAACTTGCGCGCGAGCGTTATGCACTGAAGATCCTGCGCCGCGGACGTCCCCAGTACTAGAGCGTTCCACAACGGATGACAACTAGTGGGGCCGGGCTGAAGCAGGCAATACGGGCGGCAATGATAACCGCCCTGAAGGCGAGAGAGAAAAAGGAACTTGGCGTGACCCGCTTAATTATGGCGGCTATCAAGCAGGTGGAAATCGATAACCGGGTTGACCTGGACGATGCCGGGGTCGTCGGCGTACTGGACAAGATGGTCAAGCAGCGGCGGGATTCCGTGAAACAGTATCGCGGTGCCAGCCGTGACGATCTTGCCGAGATCGAAGAATTTGAAATTTCTGTCATCGGCAAATACCTGCCCCAGCCGTTGACGGCGGACGAGATTCGACAGATGATCAGGACCGCCGTTGAAGAAAACAGGGCGGAGTCCATACGAGACATGGGCAAGGTCATGGGCGTACTCAAGCCGAGGATGCGCGGCCGGGCCGACCTAGCTAGCGTGAGCCAGGAGGTCAAGGATTTCCTGAATAATCGATAATTGGGGTTGCATGGCAACGGGTTCCCCGGATCTGGATTCTGATCATGGGCCGAGCGGGATCATCCACAATTCTTGCGGGCGACGGATTTGGAGGTGTCGAACAGGGTATGGCCGGACGAATTCCGCAGACATTCATCGACGAGTTGATGGCCCGGATCGACATCGTCGACTTGGTCAATGCCAGGGTTCCCCTCAAGAAATCCGGCCGTAATTACTTGGCCCGGTGTCCCTTCCACAACGAGAAAACTCCCAGCTTCACCGTTAACCAGGAAAAGCAGCTTTACCACTGCTTTGGCTGCGGTGCGGGCGGCACAGCCATTGGTTTCCTAATGGATTACGATCACCTGGGGTTCGTGGAGGCGGTCGAGGACCTGGCGCGCATCACCGGACTGGAGGTTTCCCGCACGAGCGACGATACGTCGTCTTCGGCCGCCAGTCAGCAGCTGGACGGGCTCTATGAACAGCAAAAACAGGCAGCCGGGTTTTACCAGCAGCAGCTATTTGACAAGAAGGTTGGCCGGGAAGCCGTTCGTTACCTAAGGCGACGCGGTATTGATGGCCAGGTTGCCCGCAGGTTCCAGCTTGGCTTTGCACCCGGCGGATGGGAGAACCTTAGTCGGCAGTTCGATGCGCGGACTCTCAGGCAGACGGGACTGTTGGTCGAGAAAGACAACGGCCGCAGTTACGACCGTTTCCGGAATCGAATCATGTTCCCGATACGCGACCGGCGTGGCCGGGTGGCCGGCTTTGGCGGCCGGGTGCTGGATGACTCGGTGCCGAAGTACCTGAATTCACCGGAAACACTCATCTTCCAGAAAAGCAGGCAGCTCTACGGGCTGTACGAATTGTTGGGCGATCGGTCGCATCCGGAGCGGATTCTGGTGGTCGAGGGCTACATGGACGTGATCGCGCTGGCGCAGAACGGGGTTCAGGGTTCGGTTGCGACGCTTGGGACCGCCGTTTCGGTGAGCCACTTGGACATCCTGTTCCGTTACACGTCGGAGCTGGTGTTTTGCTTCGATGGCGACGAAGCGGGCAAGAAGGCGGCTTGGCGGGCGGTTGAAATCGCTTTGTCCACCCTGAAGGAGGGCAGGACCGTCCGGGTCATGCTGCTTCCATCGGCCGATGATCCTGATTCGTTCATCCGGGAACACGGGAGAGAGGCTTTCGACCAGAGGATGGCGCAGGCCACCTTGTTGTCCGATTACTTTTTCGATCACTTGAGTTCGGGGCTTGACCTCGGCGAACTGGAAAGCTGTGCCAGCCTGGTGGCAAGGGCCCGGCCACTGATTTCGAAACTGCCGCACGGTGTTTTTCGCGACATGATGCAGGATCGGCTGAAGGAACTGGCCGGGGTCGAAAGTATCGAATTCAAGACCGTTCAAGCGAAGCAAGCTGCAGCCAGATTCGGAAACCGTACTGGCCGCAGCCGGACAAAATCGTCGGCGGTTCGGGTGGCGCTGACACTACTGATTCATCGCACTTCGCTGGCCGGGCTGGTCGACACCACGGACCCGCGCCTTGCCGGTGCGTCCTCGGGAGGGGTCGGGTTGTTGCTGAAGGTTGTTGAAATCATCAACGAACAGCCTCGGATTACATTGAGCGCCTTGCTCGAGCGCTTCCGAGGCTCGGAGCAAGAAAAAGGGGTCCGCCAACTGGCGGAAACTGAACTGATGGTGCCCGATGACGGTTTCGAGGCCGAGTTTTCCGGGGCGCTGGCACGTGTCCTCGAGCAGGAAAGCGAAAAGCGGGTTGCCCAGCTATTAGAAAAGTCCGGCCATGGGGGGTTGACCGAGAACGAGCGCGAGGAACTGCGGGGCTTGCTGCCGTCGTCTGGTGGTGTAGCGGATTAAATTGAAATAATCAATTGCTGAAGATATAATAATCAGTTGCGTGTAAAAAATTATATGGGTCGTTAATGAGCCAGGAAAGTCAACAGTCTCAACTTAAAATCTTGATTGCAAAGGGTAAGGAGCAGGGGTTTCTGACCTATGCTGAGGTCAATGACCACTTGCCGAATGATATCGTCGATCCCGAGCAGGTCGAAGAAATTATCGGGATGATCAACGACATGGGAATCAAGGTGCACGAGGCGGCGCCTGACGCCGATTCCCTGATTGGAGCGGCTGTGGTCGTCGAAGACGACGAAGCAGCAGCCGAGGTGGCCGCGGCCGCGCTGGCTTCCGTCGACAACGAATTTGGCCGCACCACCGACCCGGTTCGCATGTACATGCGTGAAATGGGCACGGTCGAACTGCTGACCCGCCGGGGCGAACTGGAAATTGCTAAGCGCATTGAGGAAGGTCAGATGCAGGTTCAGCGGGCCCTTTCCCGCTGCCCGTTGGTGATCGAATATTTCATCAACTCCTATGAACTGTTCGTAAAGGGTGAGGCCAAGATTACCGACATGGTGATCGATTTTATCGACCTGGATGAGCCGGAATACGATATCCACACTCCCTCCGCCGCGCAACGTAAAGAAGAAGAAGACGACGACGACGAGCCTATCGAAGACCTGGGACTGGATCTCGAGGAACTGAAGAAAAAGGTCACCGTGCTGAAGAAGCACTCGAAGTCCTTGACCAGCGCTCTGAAGAAACACGGCTATTTTAACGAGAGAACGCAGAAGGTCTTCGATAAGCTGAGCCGCAGTTTCACCGAATTTAAGTGGGCGCCGAACTACTTCAAGTCACTGTCCTGCGTCCAGCGCGACGCCATCACCGAGATTCGCCTGCGGGAAAAACTGGTTTTGGACATCTGTGTCAAGACGGCACGCATGCCGCGCAAGGAATTCATTACCTCGTTCCCCAAAAACGAAACCAACCTCGAGTGGATCAAGAAATACGTTAATAGGAAGGCAAGCTATAGCTCGGTTCTGAGCGAGAATGCCGACAACCTCCTCCGGTCCCAGCGCAAGCTGGCCATCATCGAAAAGGAGAACGGCCTGCAGATCAGCGAACTGAAGGACATCAACCGCCGGATCTCCATTGGCGAGGCCAAAGCTCGTCGAGCCAAGAAGGAAATGATCGAAGCCAACCTGAGGCTGGTCATCTCCATCGCCAAGAAATACACCAACCGGGGTCTCCAGTTTCTGGACCTGATTCAGGAAGGCAACATCGGCTTGATGAAGGCGGTTGATAAGTTCGAATACCGGCGCGGATACAAGTTTTCGACCTACGCCACCTGGTGGATTCGTCAGGCGATCACCCGCTCCATCGCGGACCAGGCGCGGACTATCCGCATTCCGGTGCACATGATCGAAACGATCAACAAACTAAATCGAATTTCACGGCAAATGCTGCAGGAAATGGGGCGTGAAGCGACCCCTGAGGAGCTTTCCGACCGCATGGAAATGCCGGAAGAAAAGGTTAGGAAGGTGCTTAAGATCGCCAAGGAACCGATTTCCATGGAAACTCCGATCGGCGACGATGAAGATTCGCATCTTGGCGACTTCATCGAGGACGCGCGGGTTCTCTCGCCGGTCGAAGCGGCCAACGTTGAGAGCCTCAAGGAATCGACCCAGGCAGTCCTGGCCGGCCTGACGGCAAGGGAAGCCAAGGTGCTGCGGATGCGCTTCGGCATCGACATGAACACTGACCACACCCTGGAAGAAGTCGGAAAGCAATTCGATGTAACCCGCGAGCGGATTAGGCAGATTGAAGCCAAGGCCCTGCGAAAGCTTCGTCACCCAACGCGTTGTGAACGGCTGCGCAGTTTTCTCGATATCGAGTGATTTCCCGGGCCCTTAGCTCAGTTGGTTAGAGCAGTGGACTCATAATCCATTGGTCGTAGGTTCGAGTCCTACAGGGCCCACCAATTATTTCAATGACTTACAGGTGTTTTACCTGTCTGCGCATTTCACCCGTGTGTAAATCTGGTGTAATCGTGCAGATTATTTACCCCTGTATCGCCCCTCCAGCTTGTCCATAGCCGCTTGAATATGCGCGCTGTTCTGGTGCGCATACTTTTCCGTGATCTTAATATCAGAATGCCCCGCGATTCGTTTCACTGTGGGCAAATCAACACCACTTTGGACGAGATGCGTGATCGCCGTATGTCGTAGCGTGTGACGCACGACCTGGGTTGGATCGAGTCCTGCAGCTGCTGCAACGCGTCGGAAGGGCTTCTCAATTGAGACAGTGTGACCTATAACGGACCTTTTCGATGGAAACAGCCATTCCTGATCAGGGCCTAGAGCGCTCATCCGTTTACGAAGATAGTGGGTGAGGTTTCCTGTGATCGGCTGTTCACGCGCTCCACTCTTAGCCTTGTGGATGTAAATCACTCGCCGGGCCAGATCCACGTGTTCTATTCTGATAGAGAGAATCTCCATCCTGCGCATTGAAGTCTCGAGCCCGATTTGTATGAACGGGTGAACCGCAAAGCTGGTATCCGTTCTTGCAGCCGCCAAAAGCTTTTCAGCCTGATCTGCCGTCAAGTAAACGATCCGCCCGGAGCCTTCCTTTAGTTTGGCGACCTTAACTGTTAGCGAAGGAATCCACTTCCAATCAACGGCCCGCCCGAGTAGATGGCGTAGCCGTCCCACCAGCCTTCCGTGTATGGACAAGGAGGTGAAACAAACTCCTACATTCCATGCGTAACCCCGGGGGACCGTTACCGCGACTCCGAACACGATCGGGCGATCTGGGAAACGCGTTTATTTATCAGTAGTCCAGGCCTAATTCGGGGTGCTGTTCATTGCCAGCCTGCCTTTAGATCGCTATCAAGGTTCAACTGCATAGCAATTGCTGAATCCTCTCGGCCTAAACCACCTTAGACCGATCTTTACAGAAATCAGCCCAATCCCGAAAGGATGAACGAAATCACATGCAGTACCCGTAGCTTCTGCATCGGGCGGATCATTCCGATACT
>DBZZ01000031.1 GCA_002311315.1 Methylococcaceae bacterium UBA1147
GCGCTCGGAGCCGAAGATGCGCATGAGGTCGTCTTCCAGCGACAGGAAGAAAGAAGAGCGCCCGGGGTCGCCCTGGCGGCCCGAGCGGCCGCGCAGCTGGTTATCGATGCGACGGGATTCATGACGTTCCGAGCCGATCACGTGCAAGCCGCCCGACTCAAGAACCGCGCCATGGCGCTTTTCCCACTGTTCCCGGGCTTGCTGAATCGCCGCGGCATCGTTCGGGTCCATCTGTTCCAGTTCTGCATCGAGGTTACCGCCAAGAACGATATCGGTTCCGCGGCCAGCCATGTTGGTGGCGATGGTCACCGTGCCGGGACTTCCTGCCTGGGCAATGATGTGTGCTTCGCGCTCGTGCTGCTTGGCGTTGAGGATTTGGTGTTCGACTTCCTGTTTCCTGAGTAGCCCCGACAGGTATTCCGAATTTTCGATGGATGTTGTCCCCACTAGCACCGGCTGTCCGCGCTTGACACAATCGCTGATGTCCTCACAGATGGCCTTGTATTTTTCCCCGGTGGTCAGGTAAACCAGGTCGCCCTTGTCATCGCGCACCATGGGCCGGTGGGTCGGGATCACCACGACTTCGAGATTGTAGATCTGCTGAAATTCGAAGGCCTCCGTATCCGCAGTACCGGTCATTCCAGAGAGCTTGTTGTACAAGCGAAAGTAATTCTGAAAAGTGATTGAGGCTAGAGTCTGGTTTTCACTCCTAACCGTTACGCCTTCCTTGGCCTCAACGGCCTGGTGAAGACCGTCCGACCAGCGCCGGCCCGACATCACCCGGCCGGTGAATTCATCAACAATGACGACTTCATTGTTCTTCACAATATAGTCAACATCACGCAAGAACAAAACATGTGCACGCAGGGAAGCCAGGGTGTAATGCATTAGCGAGATATTGGTCGAAGAATACAGGCTTTCTCCTTCGGCCATTAGCTTGTGCTCGACCATGAGATTCTCGATCTTTTCATGGCCCTCTTCGGTCAGGTACGCCTGCCGCGCCTTTTCGTCCAGGTAGTAATCCCCCGGGCCATCTTCTTCGACCTGTTTCGAGAGCAGGGGAACAATGGTATTGAGGTGCTGGTACAGTTCGGACTGATCGTCGGTCGGACCAGAAATAATCAGTGGTGTGCGCGCCTCGTCGATCAGGATCGAGTCAACCTCGTCGACAATTGCAAAATTCAGATCCCGCTGGACCTTCTGACTCGAGTTGAACGCCATGTTGTCGCGCAGGTAGTCAAAACCGAATTCGTTGTTGGTCCCATAGGTGATATCCGCCGCGTAGGCCTCCCGGCGTTGATCCGGCGTCAAATCGCTGACAATGACTCCGACGGTCAACCCGAGGAACTCGTAGATCTTGCCCATCCATGCGGCATCACGGGCTGCCAGGTAGTCGTTGACAGTGACCAGGTGAACCCCTTTGCCCGACAGGGCATTCAGGTAAACCGCCAGTGTCGCCACCAGCGTCTTTCCCTCACCGGTCTTCATTTCGGCGATTTTTCCATCGTTCAGGATCAGTGCACCGATCAACTGAACATCGAAATGGCGCATGTTAACGGAACGCAAACCCGCTTCCCGAACCACCGCAAATGCCTCGGGCAACAGCTTGTTCATCGACTGGCCGTCGTTCAGACGCGAACGGAACTCATCGGTCTTGGCTCGCAATTCCGCATCGCTCAGCGACTGGAACTCCTTTTCGAACACATTGACCTTTTTGACGATTTTCTTTTTCTTCTTGATCAGCCGATCATTGCGACTGCCAATGAAGAATCTAACGAGCTTACCAAACATCAGACTAATTCCAAGTTCTCAAATTAAGTGAATACCGCGCCCCAACTCACTGCGCTTCTTGATGGAAATACCGAAACCGCGACTTGAATGGTCGCTCCCAGAAACCGGCCTGTCAGGCATTCTGCCAAGTTCTTGGCGATTTCAGGTGCCCTATCGAGCCAGAAGCCTCCGACATCGGCCAAAAGTGATCATTCTATGCAAATAATCGGGAATCGGCCAGTCGAGCCGGTACCAAAACATTGAGGAAGAGCGAAAAAAGAGTTGAGGCGGTTCGATCTATCAGAAAACCGCCTGCAACAACGAACTAGCTGCCCCTGCGCATGAACTGCACCGGGTTGACCGTGCGGTCATGACGCAGAACCTCAAAATGGACGTGGGTTCCGGTCGCCCTGCCGGTTGAACCCATGTGGGCAATCACATCGCCCTTCTCGACCCGTTCTCCGACGACCACTGTCAGATCATTGTTGTGCCCATAACGTGTCACGTACCCGTTACCATGATCAATGGTAACCATGTTTCCGTATCCACCATTCCGGGACGCCAGAACGATCACACCGGAAGCAACGGCCATGACCTCGGTACCCCATTGTCCGGCAAAATCGACACCACTATGAAACCTGCTCTTTCCGGAAAAGGGGTCTATCCGCCAACCATAAGTGGAACTCAACTAGCCGCTCTTGACCGGACGACCCGAAGGAACGGTTTCCCCTTCGATTTTCCGGTGGACAACCAGCTCGTTCAGCAGTTCCAGCTGAATTTCCTGGTCGTGGATGCTTGTCGAAAAGGCATCCACGTGTTTCAGTAGTGCATGGTAACTCAGCGAATCACCAGCAATCTCGGCATCCGAACCACCCATACCCGGTGTGCCCGAAAAATCGAACTCGCTCTGGCCAATGTCCAGCTCATCGACCATTCGTTGACCAATGGCATTCAAACGCAGAATCTGGGACTGCATCTGGCCCAGTCTAATCGCGATGGCATCCATCTGGTTCCGCAGCTGCGGCTCTAAATCAGGCTGGCTGCGTTCGGCCAGAATGGCATCCTTGACATCAACCATCTGTTCCGCCTGTTTGGATCCGTAATATTTACCCAGAGCAAAGACTACGGAACACGCCAAGCAAACCGCGGCTGTAACAAAAAATCGGACTTTACCCGACCGACGATTAATATTGTACATAGGATGCCTTGTTCAGTAATCTCTGGACTGATGCGAATCAATCCTCTCCTTCCTGATGGATGGTCGTGGGAGCCATCCACCGGACCCAAACCTTTAATCACCAGTCATGCCGAAAGAACCTTCCCCGGTCTATAAAATTCTTCAAACTAGCCATCCGGGTTTCCAAATCCTCCAACAGCAAGCACTCGAGCAACGGCAACTTCTGGCAATTGCCCAGGCAGCATGTCCGGAAGCGCTTGCCAAACTCTTGATTGGCTGTGCACACAAGAACGGAAAGCTGACCCTGCTAACCGAATCAACCGCAGCGGCATCGCAGCTGCGGTTCTACACTCCAGGCATTGCGGCCAAACTGAAATCCAGATCAATCGAGGATATAAAAACGATCGGGGTCCGGGTTGTCCGGCCACTACGGAACGAGTCTCCGGTTCCAACAGCCCAATCGCTTCCATCGACCGAAACCATTCAGATACTGCGTGAATCCATGAACTCCAGCCCCCATTCGGACCTGAAAGGCGCGATTCAGCGCCTTGCAGCCACGCTGGAAAAATCCCACCATCGTTGACCCGGTTCAGGGCCCAGGAAAAAGGATGCTATGCCGTCGCCTGTACCGGTTCCATAAACAAAATCGGCGCCTCGCTTGCATCGTCGAAGGTCACCAATTCCCATGCGTCCTCGTTTTTCAGTAATTCCCTGAGCAACCGATTGTTCAGGGCATGCCCCGACTTGTAACCCTCGAAACTACCAATGAGACTGTGCCCAAGAAGGTACAGATCTCCGATCGCATCAAGGATCTTGTGTTTCACGAATTCGTCTACATAACGTAGACCGTCCTCATTCAAAATCCGGTAATCGTCGACAACAATCGCGTTCTCCAGGCTGCCTCCCAGGGCAAGATTCCTTGACCGCAGGGCCTCGATATCCTTCATGAAGCCGAAGGTCCTGGCCCGGCTCACTTCCTTGACGAACGAAGTCGATGAAAAATCGATGCTTGCCGTCGTGACGTCCTTGTTGAATGCCGGATGAACAAAATCGATGGTGAATGTCACCTTGAACCCGTCAAAGGGCTCAAAGCAGGCCCACTTGTCACCGTCCTCGACCTTGATCTTGCGCTTAATTCGGATGAACCTTTTCGGCGCATCCTGGTCCTTGATTCCGGCAGACTGCAGCAGGAAGACAAACGGCCCGGCACTCCCGTCCATGATCGGTACTTCCGGCGCGCTGACATCAATCAATGCATTGTCGATCCCAAGACCTGCAAGTGCGGAGAGCAGGTGCTCAACGGTTGAGATCTTGACCCCGTCCTGAACCAGGGTCGTCGACAGAATGGTCTCGCCGACATTTTCCGGCCGTGCGTCAATGACCACCGGTTCGGCAAGGTCAGAACGCCTGAACTTGATCCCGGTATCCGGCGCAGCGGGACGAAGTGTCAAATACACTTGCTCCCCGGTGTGGAGTCCCACTCCTGTCGCCCGGATTACATTTTTCAACGTTCTCTGTCTCAGCATAGAACTAAACCATCTCCTCTCACGTCATACCTCGCCGTAAAATGGGGCGGATAATAACATAATCAGGCAGGCCTAAACAGCCAGATACCCCCTACTTGCACGAAATCCGGAAACTAGCATTCACACCGGACTAGTCGGCCTGCCGCCGCAGAAAAGCCGGTATATCAAGGTAGTCCAGGTCGTCATCCTTGCGGTGATCGGTCCTCGTCCGCTTGGCTTCTGCGCCTTTCTGCCGGATGATCGTCGGCTTGTCCAGCTGTCCGAAATCCAGTTCCCCGGTCTTTGTCCGCACCAGCCGAATCGTTTCGTTCTTCCCGGCTGCAGCATTGGCCAGTCCGGTCGCCACCACTGTCACCCGAATTTCCTCGTGCAACTCGGGATCGATCACCGTTCCGATTACGAACACCGCGTCATCCGATGCGAATTCCTTGACCGTGTTGCCAACTTCGTCAAATTCACCCAGCGCCAGATCCGGTCCACCGGTGATATTGACCAGGATTCCGCGAGCCCCCTGGAGATTGACATCCTCCAGCAGAGGGCTGGCGATTGCCTTTTCAGCCGCTTCTCGCGCCTTGTTTTCACCCGTTGCCACGCCGGTACCCATCATGGCCAGACCCATTTCGGACATCACCTTGCGCACGTCGGCAAAATCGACGTTGATCAGGCCCGGCCGAGTAATCAGGTCTGCGATCCCCTGGACCGCCCCATAAAGAACATCGTTGGCCTCGTTAAACGCGTTGACCAGTGAAACCTCCCGGCCCAGGACCGGCAGTAGTTTTTCGTTCGGAATGGTGATTAACGAATCGACGTACTGGCGGAGTTCTTCGATGCCCTTTTCCGCCACGGCAGCCCGCTGTTTGCCTTCGAAGGGAAATGGCCGGGTCACTACGGCCACTGTCAAAATCCCCATGTCTTTTGCGATCTCGGCAAAAACCGGGCTGGCACCGGTTCCTGTTCCACCGCCCATGCCGGCCGTCAGGAAAACCATGTCAGCTCCTTCCATGGCCTGTTCGATCCTTTCACGGTCATCAACGGCCGCCTGGCGACCGATCTCCGGATTGGTTCCTGCACCCAGTCCCTTGGTCAGTTCGTTGCCCAGCTGGATCACGGTCCGCGCCGATACGTTGTTCAATGCCTGCGCATCGGTATTGGCGCAGATAAAGTCTACCCCATCTATCTGGCTGTTCATCATATGGTTTACGGCATTACCCCCGCCCCCGCCGATACCAACAACCTTGATTATCGCATTCTGTCCATATGCATCCATCAATTCGAATTTCATGTCATTATCCTCCTGTTACCACCTTATCAACGAATCATTCCTCGGTTAGAAATTACCCTGGAACCAGTTTTTCATCCTTGCCCATACCCCACCTGAACTCTCGCGTTCGCCGTACTGCATTTTCTGCGCAGAATCGCGATTTTGCAGCCCAAACATCAGCAACCCCACACCCGTTGCATAAATCGGATTACTGGCCACATCCGTCAGCCCACCAACATCCGACGGCACACCAAGCCGCACCGGCATGTGGAAGACCTCTTCGGCCAGATCGACCAAGCCTTCCATCTTTGAACTACCCCCGGTCACCACGATGCCGGCGGCAATCAGGTCTTCGAAGCCGCTGCGGCGTAGTTCGGCCTGCACCAGAATCATCAGCTCTTCATAACGCGGCTCCACGATTTCGGCCAGATTCTGTTTCGAAATCCTGCGCGCAGGCCGGTCCCCGATGCTGGGGACTTCGATCGTGTCTTCGAGCGACGCCAGCTGAGTAAGAGCGCAGGCATGGTTAATCTTGATCTCTTCCGCATGTAGTGTCGGCGTCCTCAGCGCAACGGCGATGTCGTTCGTCACCTGGTCACCGGCGATCGGAATCACCGCGGTATGCCGAATCGCCCCTTCGGTGAACACGGCGATATCGGTGGTACCGCCGCCAATGTCGACTAGACAAACACCCAGTTCTTTTTCGTCATCGGTCAGAACCGCGGTACATGAGGCAAGCTGCTCGAGAATAATGTCGTCGACTTCCAGGTTGCACCGGCGGATACACTTGATGATGTTCTGGGCCGCACTGACTGCCCCCGTGACCATGTGGACCCTGGCCTCCAGGCGAATACCGGACATACCGACCGGTTCCTTGATCCCTTCCTGGCGATCGATGATGAATTCCTGAGGCAGGATATGAAGGATTTTCTGGTCGGCCGGAATGGCAACGGCCCTGGCCGAATCGATGACCCGGTCGACATCGCTCTGGGTCACTTCCTTGTCCTTGATGGCAACGATGCCATGTGAATTGAGGCTGCCTATATGACTTCCGGCGATCCCCGCGTACACCGAATGAATCTTGCATCCCGCCATCAATTCAGCTTCTTCGACCGCTCGCTGGATCGAATGCACCGTCGACTCAAGATTGACCACCACGCCTTTCTTCATCCCTCTAGACGGGCTGGACCCGATACCGATGACCTCGATCACTCCCTCGCTGGTCTGTTCACCGACGATCGCCGCGACTTTCGATGTCCCAATATCCAGTCCGACGATCAGGTTTCTGTCAGTCTTCTTTGCCATTTTATTTTCTCTGAATCTGTGTCAAATACGTTGAATTGAATGCGCTCCGGTCGATTGCCCCCGTTTCAGGAAAGGAGCCCACTGCAACTGGGTACCGGATTTCCATTCCACCGCGTACCCGTTCGGGTAACGGAGGTCGACCTGTGCCATTGACCGGAGCGACTCTTCACCCAGTAGGGACAGTGTCGAAACAAAGCGTTCAAATACATCGACCTGGGCCTCGCGTCCCAGCTTGACCGTTGTGCCCCCCGACAATCGAAGCTGCCAGGTAGACCTGTCCAAGACTTCCAGTCGTTCGATCTTCAGCCCGAGTACGCGAATACCGTCTTCCATCACCTGGAATGCTTGGTACAAGCCGCCCACCTCGTCCATGGTTCCAATGATCAGCGGCAAACCCCCGAAACGACCCAGATCGGAAGGCGCATAGACCATCCCCTCCAGGCTAAGCAGGTGACTGTCTCCAAAACGAGAGTAAGGCACATGTTCGCCAAGCCGAAGAACCAGTGTATCTGGCCAGAGTTTCTGAATATGGACATCACTGACCCAGGGGATCGCCTCCACCCGCGAACGGATGGAACCCAGATCCAGGCCCCAGTAGCCCCTGCTGACCCCTGACAGAACCGCTGCCATTACATCGGCTTTGTCGATAAACTGGAACTGCCCTTGTATCCGTACAAACCGAACAGGGAAGGATTGCTCTTCCAAAGGCTTGACGGTTGTCGCCATCCAGAACGCTAAACTGAAACAGCACAAGGCAACCACCAGACTGGCATGCC
Source organism: Methylococcaceae bacterium UBA1147 (assembly GCA_002311315.1). GTDB lineage: Bacteria > Pseudomonadota > Gammaproteobacteria > Methylococcales > UBA1147 > UBA1147. Next base: position 7,816 of record DBZZ01000031.1, read on the forward strand.
GCCTTATGCCAAAAAAGCCTCGCATCGATTCAAGATTCATCGCCATCCCTCAATCGGTCTCCATGCTGGTTTCCAGAATCCTCCACACCAGGTCATCGAAACCAATCCCAAGCGCACTGGCCGCCATCGGAACCAGGCTGTGATCGGTCATTCCGGGTACCGTGTTGACCTCAATCAGCCAGGGTTTTTTTAGCTCGTCAATCAACAGATCCACACGGCCCCAGCCCGTCACTGATAGGCCTGCACAGGCCCTTCCGGCCAGCTCCTGGATCTGCTTCTCGAATCCCCCATCAAGCCCACACGGGCAATGGTAGCAAGTCGAGTCGGAACGATACTTGGCATCGAAATCGTAAAAACTGTTTGGCGTTTCCAGTCGGACCAGGGGCAGAGCAAGATCTCCCAAGAAACCCGCCGTGTATTCGGTTCCATCAACCCACTGTTCGGCAAACACAGCGCTCCCGTGTCCGGCGGCAACTTCCCGCGCCCTGACCAGTTCAGTGGCGCCGGTCACCTTGCTCATACCGATACTGGAACCTTCCTGGGCCGGTTTCACGATGAACGGAAACCCCAGTTCCTGCTCGCATTGCTGGAAATTCTGTTCGTCGCGCAGCACTAGCCATCGCGGTGTTGGCAACCCCAGGCCCAACCAGCAGAGCTTGGTCTTCAGCTTATCCATGCCAATTGCGGAACCGGCGACTCCAGACCCCGTGCAAGGCAAGCCCATGGCCTGCAATACCCCCTGCAAAACACCATCCTCGCCGCCCCGTCCGTGGACGATATTGAATACCCTGTCATAATTCTTACCCGACAAGGCCGCGATCGGATCATTCGCAATATCTACCCCTTCAGCATCGACGTTTTTACGCTTCAGTGCCGCCATTACGGCTTCACCGCTGCGCAATGAAATCTCGCGCTCGGCGGAGCTGCCGCCCATGGCAACCGCCACCTTTCCGAACTCGGTCGGGTCGGCAACCAACGGCTTCAGCATTGTTCTTCCCCATCTCCGACCGCTTCACCGACGATACGGACTTCCCTGACCAGCCTGACACCGTGCTGTCTTTCGACTTCGCGGCGGACCCATTCGATCAGGGTTTCAATGTCCACGGCCCGCGCTCGGTTTCTGTTGACGATGAAATTCGCATGCTTCTCCGAGACCGCGGCACCGCCGATGCAATACCCCTTGAGACCGCAAACTTCGATCAGCCTTGCGGCGAAATCGCCAGGCGGATTCCTGAAAACGGAACCACAGCTGGGCAGGTTCAAGGGCTGGGTGTTGGCCCGCCGGGCCAACAGGATCTTGATTCGTTCGCGACTCTCGGTCCCCTGTTCGGAGCCCAGTTTCAGTTTAGCCGCCAGAAAAAACTCGTTGCCGGGACCGCTGATGCCGCGGTAACCGGCCTGGTATTCATCCCGTACCCGTGCCCGGCAGCAACCCCGCCGGTCAACTGTTACCACCTCTTCGACCAGTGGCCAGGTTTCATCACCGAAGGCTCCGGCGTTCATTGCCAGCGCCCCACCAAGGCTGCCTGGGATTCCAGAAAAGAATTCTGCACCAGCCAGCCCTTGGTCGCTGCAAAAACGCGCAAGATGAGGGCAAAGCACTCCGGATTCCGCGTAAACAATGTTTTCCCCCTCCATCCTGACCTCGTTCAGACGACCGCGGACATGGATCACGGTGCCGCGAATGCCGCCATCACGGATCAGCAGGTTACTCCCCATGCCCAGCCAGAAAATCGGTTCCCAAACTGGTAATTCCCGGAGAAAGGCCACCAATCCATCGCGGTCCCTGGGACGAAACAGGCGATCAGCCTTTCCCCCGACCCGCCATGAGGTATAACGAGCCAGCGACTCATTGACCAAAAGATCCCCGTGAACACATGAATCCGAATGGACATCCGTCATAGCGTTCTCCTGCAACCTGGACCAGGACTGGATAAGCTGCATCATCCGTTCAACCTGACAACTTCTACATTCATGGTCTTGGCCAGTTTTTCCGGCAGTTCATCGGCGATCTGGCCAACATTCCCGGCGCCCATGGTCATCACCAGGTCATCGGCCCTGAGCAGCAATGAACAGACCTTTGGCAGGTCACTCGCATCAGCCACGAAGACCGGATCGACTTCACCGCGCAGCCTGATTGCGCGTGAGAGCGATCTGGCATCTGCCCCCTGGATCGGAGCTTCCCCCGCCGTGTAGACGTCCAGCAAGACAAGCAGATCAGGCGCCGAAAGCACCTCGACAAAATCCTCGAACAAATCCCGGGTCCGAGTATAACGATGCGGCTGGAAGATTAGCACCAGCCGCCTGCCGGGCCACACTTCCCTGGCCGCTTTGACCGTAGCTCGGACTTCCGTGGGATGGTGTCCGTAATCATCGACAAGCACGATGGGCCCATCGTCCAAACGAAGTTCAGCCAATACCTGAAATCGCCGTCCGATACCCTTGAATTCTTCAAGGCTCTTTTTAATCGCGCGGTCGGAAACGCCCAATTGCGTAGCAACGCAGATCGAAGCCAGAGCGTTCAAGGCGTTGTGGCGACCAGCGAGATTCAGGATGATATCCAGATCGGCAAAATCTCCCCACCGACGCACCGTGAACCGGGTTTTGAGGCCCGATTGACTCAGGTTCTCGGCCCGAATATCTGCGTCCGGATGCATTCCGTAGGTTCGCACCGGTTTGGAAATGCCATCCAGAATGTCGCGCACCCCCGGGTCATCCAGGCAGACCACGGCAAGCCCATAAAACGGCACATGATGAAGAAACTCGCTAAAGGCCCGCTTCAGTACCTCGAAGTCTCCCTGGTAGGTTTCCATGTGGTCACAATCAATGTTCGTCACAACTGCAATAATGGGCTGCAGATATAGAAACGAGGCATCGCTTTCGTCTGCTTCGGCAACCAGGTATTCACCGCGACCCAGCTGGGCATTGGTTCCGGCGCTGTTCAGCCTGCCTCCGATGACAAAAGTAGGATCCAGACCACCTTCGGCCAGGATACTGGCCGTGAGACTGGTCGTCGTCGTCTTGCCGTGGGTACCGGCCACTGCGATACCAAAACGAAAACGCATCAATTCGGCCAGCATTTCGGCCCTAGGAACCACCGGAATACGCCGCTGGTGAGCCCTCTGAACTTCGATATTCGAACTGTCAACAGCGCTGGAAGTAACCACCACGTCAACACTCTCGATGTTTTGCGCTTGGTGACCAATGTAAATGGTCGCACCGAGATCATGCAGCCGCCGGGTTGCGTTGCCCACTTTCAGATCCGAACCTGAGACCATATAACCCAGATTCAGCAACACTTCGGCAATCCCGCTCATCCCGGTTCCGCCGATCCCGACAAAATGAATCCTGCGTACATCTGCAGACCCCGGGCTTTGAGGGTAGTGTCCAGGCCCGTGGATCATGCAGCCACCTCCAGACAGTGCTCGGACACCAGTTCCGTGGACTCCGGCCGGCCAAGCTCCCGGGCGCAACGGGCCATCGAGCTGATTCGACCCGGGTCCGAAACCAGTTCCGACAAGGCTTGCCGAAGAGACTCCTGCAGACCATCGCCCTCCAGAATCATCAATGCCGCTCCGGCGTCAACCAGGAAACGTGCATTTTGAGTCTGGTGATCATCAATCGCGAAAGGATAGGGAATCAGTATCGCCGCCAGACCCACGATCGCCAGCTCACTGATCGTCATGGCACCTGAACGACAGATCGCCAGGTCGGCCCAGCGATAAACCACTCGCATGTCTTCAACGAAGGACTCTACCTTCGCATCGATCGCTAGGGACTGATAGGCCTTGCTGGTTTGCTCGAGCATGGCGGTACCGCTCTGGTGAAAAACATCGACCCTGGCTGAAAGCTCGCCAACCACCCGTGGAACGATTGAATTCAGGGTGCGGGCACCCTGGCTTCCGCCCAACACCAGAATCCGCAACGGCCTTTGCAAATTGACGATGGATGTCCTCTGGACCCTGGTGATATTCAAACGAACCGGGTTGCCTGTACAAACCGCATGAACCGATCCTGTAAAGCTGCCGGGGAATGCTTCCAGAACCCGTTTGGCAAGCCAGGCCAGCAAGCGGTTGGTGGTTCCAGGAATCGAATTTTGCTCATGGATAACCAGCGGTATCCGCATCAGCCAGGCCATCAGTCCGCCGGGTCCGGATACAAATCCACCCATGCCGATCACAACATGGGGTTTCCGTCGATACAGAATCAATCCAGCCTGACAACACGCCCACAACAGCAACAAAGGGGCTCTGACCCGATCAAGTCCACGTTTCCCGCGGATACCGCTGACCGAGATCCAGTCGATCGGAACTCCGTTTTGCGGGACGACCCGACCTTCCAGTCCGCTGCGCGTTCCCATCCAGGACACCTGGTGACCCAAGATAGAAAGATGTTTGGCAACCGCCAGGGCCGGGTAAACATGCCCGCCGGTGCCTCCTGCAAGCACCAGGATACGCTTATCCATTCCAGTACCTGGCCCTGGCCGACCGCTGGTGTTGAACCGCCTCGTTATGGACCCGCAGTAAAAGCCCTACCGCACTGCACATCACGATCATGCTTCCACCGCCGTAACTCATCAGCGGCAGGGTCAGGCCTTTGGTCGGAAGCATCCCCATGGTCACTCCCATGTTGATGAAGGCCTGGATACCAAACCAGACTCCCAGCCCGTAGGCCAGGTAGGCGGCAAAGTAGTATCCGATCTGTTCCGACATCCTGGCGATCGCAAAGGCCTTCCAAACCAGGTGGCCAAACAGCGCGACCACGACGCTGACCCCGAGCAAGCCCAGTTCCTCGCCGATCACTGCGAAAAGAAAATCGGTATGATTCTCGGGCAGGTAATACAGTTTCTGCAACCCTGACCCAAGGCCGACTCCGAACAGTTCCCCGCGTCCAAAGGCGATCAATGACTGGGTGAGCTGGAAACCCGAGCCCAGCGGATCAGCCCAGGGGTCCATGAAACTGACCAGCCGGTTCCACCGATAGGGAGACTGGACGATCAGCAGCGTTCCCAGCGAAGCCAGTAGGCAAACCAGGATTCCGAATTGCCACAAGCGGGCACCGCCAAGGAACATCATCGAGAGCGCGGTCGCCAGGATGATCGCGGTAGTTCCGAAATCCGGTTCCAACAGCAGTAGTACACAGGCAAAAGCCAGCAAAAGCAGTGGCCTGGCCATGCCGTAGACCGAGGTTCTGACGTTCTGAACGTGGCGGGTAATGTATCCCGCCATGTAGACCACGGAAATCAGCTTCACCAGTTCAGAAACCTGTATCCTAACTCCCCCGAGGGACAACCACCGGGTACTTCCGTTGACTTCGACACCAAGCCCCGGAATCAAAACCGCGACCAACAATGCCAACCCCAACAGGAAAAGCCACTGGCCTGTCTCTTCCAACACTTTCAGTGGCAAGAACAGCATGAGGCTGGCACCCACCAGCCCCATGAGAATATGAACAAGTTGTCGAACAGAGTAATGGAACGCATC
>DBZZ01000043.1 GCA_002311315.1 Methylococcaceae bacterium UBA1147
GCTTGGAAGGCTGAGGTTCTACCGTTGAACTACACCCGCGATTGATCCATCCAGCTAACCGTTACCGTACTTTACAATTAAGTTCTGGTGGAGGGGGGAGGATTCGAACCTCCGAAGGCGGAGCCGTCAGATTTACAGTCTGATCCCTTTGGCCACTCGGGAACCCCTCCCACACGATAGCCGGTCATTTTTACTGATTTGATAATCAGTGTCAATTAAAATCTACAAGGAAAGCAGGAGGGAACCGCGCAGCATCCTTCTTGCCAGAAGTCACCGCCAGGTGACGGTGGGGAAACATCACTCCGCCGGTCGGATTTTAGCCCCGCGAGCTTACCTGGTGTGTAACCCGTTCATGGCCTCCGCGACACGACCAGATGTGATTTCTGGCATCAGGTCAGTCGCGCTTCCAATCGCAGCATCGATTGCCTCTCGGTCCTTCCTTGAAGGACGACCAAGAACATAATCCAGAGTACGATCCCGATCCACTGGATGACCGATACCCAGGCGTAACCGTATGAAGTCTCTGGTACCAAGACCCACAAGGACATCACGAATTCCATTATGCCCGCCGTGACCACCTCCAAGCTTCAAACGGACTGTTCCCGGCTCAAAGTCCAAGTCGTCATGAACGATCAAAATGTTTGCGGCCGGTATCTTGAAATATCGCGCGATTGCTCCAACCGAATGACCGCTTCGGTTCATGTAGGTCAGCGGCTTGAGTAACAACAGGGTCCGATCGGCACAGGCGACCCTTGCAACGAGCCCAGAAAACCGATTCTCCGTACAAAACACGCCCCCCGCATCGGCAGCAAGCTTGTCGACAAACCAAAACCCGGCATTATGCCGGGTTTCTTCGTATCTGTCGGACGGATTACCCAAGCCAACAACTAAAAAATAGTCAGCCAACCTGCCTGCCTCTAGTCCGACAGGGAAACCCGGCCCCGTTTATTCGCTATCGATATCGCTATCGCTATCGCTATCGCCATAGCCCAAATCGTCGGCCTCTTCAGTCGTTTCGTCCTCCTCAGCGAATTTGCCATGCTGGATCGATGCAATCACCATGTCCTGTTTACCACCACCATGCGCCTGTAGGTAGATCTCGACACCCGACGGCGCAGTGACCTCCGACAGATGGACCGATCCCCCGAGGTCAACTTCAGTCAAATCAATCTCGATGAATTCCGGAATATCATCGGGCAGGCAACTGACGTCCAGTTCAACAACGTTGTGTGTTACCACACCACCTTTCTGTACACCGACAGATATAGATTCGCCAATGAAGTGTATCGGTACGTGGACCCGAAGCTTCTCCTTCTGACTGACCCGCTGGAAATCGACGTGCAGGATGGTGGATGTACTGGGATGACGCTGAAGATCCTTCAGAATCACCTTTTGGGCTTTTCCATCGACATTCAGGGTCAGCACCTGTGAATAGACTGATTCTGCTTCCAGATTCTTTGTCATCTCTCTCTGTTCCAGCGAAATCATTTCGGCATCCTGGTGGGCGCCGTACAGGACTCCCGGAATACGACCAACCCGGCGCAGCGTACGGGCTGGCCCGGTTCCTGCCTCAGACCGACTTTCTGCATTGAATTCAAAGTTACTAGCCATTTATATCTCCAATTTACAACCACCCCAACCGCATACATAACGGCCAGGTTTAATCGATGTAAAGCGAACTGACTGACTCCCGGCAACTAATGCGCCGAATGGTTTCAGCAAGCATGTCCGCAATCCCCAACTGCCGAATCTTTTCACACTCCACTGCCTCCTGGCGCAAGGGAATGGTATCGGTCACCACCAGTTCATCGAGAACCGAACCGGAGATGTTGTCTACCGCCAGGCCCGAGAGCACCGCGTGCGTACAGTAGGCAACCACCTTCAACGCTCCCTTGTCCTTGAGAGCCTTGGCGGCCTGGCACAGGGTCCCCGCCGTGTCCACGAGATCATCAACCAGAACACAACTTCTGCCGTCGACGTCGCCGATGATATTCATTACTCGCGCTTCGTTTGCCTTCGGACGGCGTTTGTCGATGATCGCCAGGTCCATGTCCCCCAAGCGCTTGGCCAGCGCTCGCGCCCGAACCACGCCACCGACATCCGGGGAAACCACGAGAAAATTCTCGTATTTCTGCCGCCAAACATCGCCGAGCAACAACGGTGATGCATAGACGTTGTCCACCGGGATATCAAAAAACCCCTGGATCTGGTCCGCATGCAGATCGACTGTCAGCGCCCTGTCTACACCGGCCGCTTCGATCATTCGCGCCACCAGCTTCGCCGTGATCGGTACGCGGGCCGAACGTGGCCTTCTGTCCTGCCTGGCATATCCGAAATACGGCATTACAGCTGTCACCGTCGCGGCTGAAGCGCGGCGCAACGCGTCGACCATCACCAGCAGTTCCATCAGGTTTTCGTTGGTTGGCGCGTTGGTCGGTTGCACCACGAATACCTGTACTCCGCGAACGTTTTCCTCGATTTCGACAGCGACCTCGCCATCACTGAAACGTCCTACGCTGGCCCTACCCAAACGTATGTTTAACTTTCGGGCAATTCCTTGGGCAAGAGGCAGATTCGCGTTTCCAGAGAACACCATCATCGATGTGTCATCAGCCAACTAAACAACCCTCCACAACAACGAACCGCAATTTTAGGATATGGCTGGGGCGCCAGGATTCGAACCTGGGAATGCAGGGATCAAAACCCTGTGCCTTACCACTTGGCGACGCCCCAAAAACAACAAAAATGCCGGCAAGACCTCTAGCAAAGCACTTTAGCCAGACAGGCCAAAAAACTCTTCCATCCTGGCATGCAAAGGAGACCGGTTGCATCCTTGCGCAACAAAAACCCGATAATCGCCTTTAAGCCGGTCCGCAATGGCCAACGCAGAAGCGTGATCATCAGCGGCTAAAAACACACAGGCACCGGTCCCTGTCAATCTTGCCTCCCCAAACCCAGACAAATATTCCAGAGCCTGCTTTACTGGTGGATACATCTCTGAAACAACCGGCAGGCAATCATTGACATCGAACCCGGACAAAAAGCGCTCTATTGTGACGGGTGTATTATCCCTTGTCAATGAGGGAGCACTGAAGACCTCTGCGGTCGCCACCTGACAATCAGGCACCAGAACGACGTACCATTGTTCGACGGGACTGATCGGCTTAAGAACTTCACCAACCCCCTCCGCCCAGGCCGATTGACCAAAGACAAATACCGGTACATCGGCACCCAAACTCAGGCCGAGTTCCATCAGTTGATCAGGGAAATACCCCAGCCTCCAGATCCGGTTAAGAACGGCCAGCACAGTGGCTGCATCGGAACTTCCGCCGCCCAGACCGCCACCCATCGGAAGAACCTTTTGAACCTCGATGTCAACGCCGCCGGACCAACCGCTGTGCTGCTTGAGCAGCCGAGCAGCGCGGACCGTTAGGTCATCGGACTCGGGAACACCGGGAAGGATTGTCCTTAACCTAACCTGGCCATCGGACCGTGGAAAAAACAAAATGCGGTCGCTCAGGTCGATGAATTGGAATACGGTCTGAAGAAGATGGTAGCCGTCCTCACGGCGGCCAACGATTCGCAAGAGCAGGTTCAACTTGGCAGGAGCTGGCCAGGATTCACCCCAGCCCGGGCCGGATTCAGTCATCTTTTCACTCATTAGAGGGGTTCCTGATTTGTTGTTGCCGCATGATACAACGCTGTGTCTAGGCAGCTTTCGGGCGACCCGCACGTTACTCATGTGTGCGTCATTTCTCGCCCTGCGGAAAACTCCACGAATCGATCACCAGTTTCAGTCGAGTATCATTGGTAAACGCGGACAGCTTTCGCGGAAGATCCCATGTTAAATCAGATATATAGCTATGATATTGAACCGACCAGCCCCCCTGATGCAGGAACTCTAGCCTACCCGATAGAGAGTATCCCAGTTGGTATTCGCCTTTGGGAAAAGGCAACCCCTGGACCCAGTAGCTCAGAGCCCGCACCGGGATCTCAATACCGATCCGGGACCGGAACAGTTGATCCGGCACTGTCGACCGATAAACTGTACCATCCGATAACTCCATGCGTATTTCATACTCGTCCAGCCGGATATTGACCGCACCCCGTCCCAACGGACCGTGGATCCGCAAACGGTCAAAATCGCGGTCATGCTCCCACGCCAGGTTGGCATGCCAAGAATCGTCGGATGTCCTGACCCCGATGCGGCCTTCGATCTTCCATTTCGACAGGCCCTCTGGCGGGACTGGCTGCCGACCTTGATCGTTCCCGAGCGCCGGATGACCTGTTTCAAGCGTGGAGCATGCTGACAAGCCCAGGATGATCATCAGCATAGTGCCAATGACCCGAATGAAAGCACGCGTCACGGTACAACCGCCCGCTGCCTGGCTGAACAAGCCCGGGAAAGGAGTTTGATATCGCCGAATCAATCGATAAATGCCTTAGGGAAACGGCTTTTAACCCCCTGTAGATATTCACTCTCGGGGTCAGCCAACAAGGCCTTGTACCAAATATTCATGGCTTCCTTGTTGCGACCAGAAGCCCACAACACCTCACCCAGGTGAGCCGCTATCTCCGGGTCCGGATGTTCATCGAAGGCACGACGAAGGAATACTACGGCTTGATCGTAATTGCCTAACTTGAATTGCAGCCAACCGTAACTGTCAATGATTACCGGGTCATCAGGACGCAATTTGAGCGCCTGTTCGAGGTATTTTTCTGCTTCCTGCAGACGCTGTGTCTTGTCGACCAGGGTATAACCCAGGGCATTTAGCGCATTGACATTCTCAGGGTCCATCTCAAGCAGAAGCGACAGATCGGCTTCCAGAATGTCCAGTCGACCCAAACGATCCGCTACCAGCGACCTGCTGTACAGTAATTGCGGTTGAGAAGGGTTCTTGTCGAGGGCCGAATTAAGCACATCCATGGCTTTCTCATACTGCGTTGACTCGGTCAACAATTCCACCCTCACCAGAGTGAACCGCACGGCCTGGTTCGGATAACGCCTGGCCAACGCCGCAATGCGGGTATCGGCCTCACCAAAGCGACCCAGTTTACCCAGCGCCAAAAAAGCATTCAGCCCGGCTTCCATCACCAACGGACCATCAGACACCTGGTCGTACCACTTCAGCGCGTCCTTGTAGTTATCCAGGCCACTTTCGATTCGCCCGAGAAACATATGGGCCTGACTGGTCCATTTTGGCACCACCCTGAGGCGTAGAAAAAATTCCCTGGCGGCATCCAGATCACCTAGTTGCAGATTTATACCGGCCAGACGAAACATTGCTTCGTACTTGACTGGATCGGCCTCCAAAACCTTTTCAAACTGGTCGCGTGCAGCTTCGTATTTCTCTTTCTTGATCAAGTATTCCCCGTGCGCAAAACCGATTCTGGCGTTGTCCGGATAAGCCGCGGCCATTTCGCTCAGCTCCCTCGCCGCCTGTTCGTTGGTCAAGTCAGTGGACAGAATCCGTCCCTTCATCGTCAACGCCGCCTCCCAGTCAGGCTTCAAATCCAGAGCTGCAATAACTTTTGCCAGCGCCGTCGCTGGCTGATTGGCCTTCAGAGCAAGCAAGGAATAGCCGTACAGGAATTCAGCATTCTCACCATAGCTGACGGACAGATTCTGCATGATTTTCAGAGCCTCGACAGGGTTCTTTCCCAGCACCTTTGTCAGGTTTGCCACCTTTTCCCGAAGGGGTGCTTTATCCATCCGAAACCATTGGCGAATTTGCACAAGTGCCGAGCTCTGATCCCCCAGTGCCAGGTAGACGATGATTGCTGCTTTTCTGGCCGAAATATCATCGGGCGCCCCTTCGATCCATATGGAAACGGCGGTGGCGGCTTTTTCGGAATCGCGCAAAAAAAGCGCAATCTGGACAGCCCGCTCGGCGATCTCGGGATCACGGGTACTAACGGCAGCATCAAGATAAGACGCCAGAGCCTGAACATAGGCCCCGCGTTGTCCCGCAATCTCTGCAGACAATAGGCTATAAAGAAGTTCCGGATCCATCTGTCCAACTTCCGCCTGCGGAACAGCGGGCGTGCTGATACTGGTTTCCGGCGAACTGCTGAGCGTAGGCGCAAGTGACTTGGAATTCCCAACACAGCCCCCCAGAAGGAACAAGGCCGGCACCACAACGAACATTTTTATGGTCATTTGATCATACTCAATTGAAGGTAGGCCTCTTGTTCGAAAAGGGGCTGCCAGGAAAAGAAAACGCTGGCAACAAACACGGAGACCACCCGACCGATAAAGAATCAGCTTGGACTATTGGACGGAAAATTTCTAAAATTATACCTTGTGTCGCTTCGAAACGAGCAATGACCCTTCTCGCGTTAGGCATCAACCACAATACGGCTCCGGTCAGTATAAGGGAAAAACTCTCCTTTTCCGTAGACGTTCTAAAACCGGCATTGCAGGAACTGGTAACCGTTGCGGACATCAGGGAAGCCGCGATTCTTTCAACCTGCAACCGAACCGAATTCTACTGCTGCGGCATTCAGGCGCGGGAAATCAACAGGCTGCTGGACTGGATCGCCCGCTACAGGAACCTGCGCCCGGAAGATTTCACCCCGTACCTGTACACTCACACGGAAAAGCATCTTGTCCGGCATATGTTTCGCGTTGCCTGTGGTCTCGATTCGCTGGTCATTGGTGAACCCCAGATCCTCGGCCAGATGAAATCGGCCTACCAGGCAGCTTCCGATGCGGGAACACTCGGAAAATCACTCGGCGAACTGTTCCGCTCCAGCTTTTCCACCGCCAAAAAGGTTCGCACCGATACCTCGATTGGCTCGAGTCCTGTTTCCGTTGCATTTGCCGCTGTTCGGCTGGCGCAGCAGATCTTTGACAACTTGAGCGAGCAGACCGCCCTGCTCATCGGCGCAGGCGAAACCATGGAGCTGGCTGCCCGACACCTTCGACAGCAGAATATCGGACATCTGATCATCGCCAACCGTACACTCGAAAAAGCCCGGGTGCTGGCCGAGCGCTTCGACGGGCACCCCATTTTCCTTTCCGACATCCCCTCTTTTCTTGCCCAGGCAGATATCATTGTCTCTTCGACTGCCAGCCAGTTGCCCATTCTTGGCAAGGGCCGGGTGGAAAGCGCGATCAAGCAACGCAAGCACAAGCCCATGCTGATGATCGACCTGGGTGTACCAAGGGACATCGAGCCGGAAGTAGAGCAGCTTAACGATGTTTTCCTGTACACGGTAGACGACTTGGAAAACACCATCCAAGACAACATCAAATCGCGTCAGGAAGCAGCCGAACAGGCGGAGGAGATCATTGACGACCAGGTTGAAAACTTCCTGGCCTGGCTGCGAGAGGAAGGTGCCGTTGGCACGATTCGCAAGCTGCGGGCCCAGGCCGAATCAACCCGGGACGAAAGTCTCGAAAAGGCCTTGTCAGCACTGAGAAACGGACAGGACCCCGAGCAAACCATGGAATACCTGGCATATCTGCTAACCAACAAGCTGATCCACATCCCCACCGTACAATTGAGACAGGCCGGGCGGGAAGAAAGACAAGAAGTTCTGGACGCCGCGCAAGAATTGTTCAACCTCAAACCAAAAACCACCCAATGAAAGGTTCTATCCAAATCAAACTTGAAAACCTGTCGGACCGCTACGAAGAAATCGCGGCATTGCTGGCCGAACCCGCAATCCAGAACGACCAGAACAGGTTTCGCGCACTCAGCCGCGAGTACGCTCAACTCGAACCGGTCATCACCTGCTTCTCCCGCCATCGAAAAATCCTCGATGAAATCAATTCGACCAGATCCCTTCTCGACGACAGTGACAAAGAATTACAGGCCATGGCCAAAGAAGAGATCGAACGAAACGTCAAGGAACAGGAAGCCCTGGAACGCGAACTGGAAATCCTGTTGCTACCGAGAGACCCGAACGACAAACGCAACATCTTCCTCGAAATCCGTGCCGGGACGGGAGGCGCCGAGGCGGCGATTTTCTCCGGGGACCTGTCACGCATGTACCACCGTTATGCCGAACGCAACGGTTGGGCAATCGAAACGATCAGCGAAAACATCGGAGAACACGGCGGTTACAAGGAAATCATCCACCGTGTATCCGGCCAGGCAGTGTACTCGAAGCTGAAGTTCGAATCCGGCGCCCATCGCGTGCAACGAGTACCGGAGACGGAGTCGCAGGGTAGAATTCACACTTCAGCCTGTACCGTGGCCATCATCCCTGAAGCCGAAGAAATCGACGAGATCGAAATCAATCCGGC
>DBZZ01000036.1:0-410 GCA_002311315.1 Methylococcaceae bacterium UBA1147
TCATAATCCGTAACATCCTGTTTACCTTAATAAATCTCTGCGAGAGATCTGTCACATTCCGGAGCTGATAGCATCTTGCTAGTATTATTACCAGCTCATAGGGTTCCTTACCCCTAATTAGTTTATGCACTCTGTGCATATCCTCCTCTTGATGGACTGTTTGGCTTCTGGCTTCCAGTCCATTTTTTATGTCTGATACTTTTTCCCCTCTCTAGATCCGATCACTTAGTCTGCTATAAATTCCTGGTCGCGGTAACTCACTCCTATCCGGCAGCATAAAGGCTATCCAGATACCCCCTCACCGGGATGCCTGATAAACAGGTGCAGATAGACCTTAGTCGGTTACACTTTAGATTGCGGCCCGGTTTATCGTTGTACTTTTCATTTTCGAACAATCGTAACTCTGTCGA
>DBZZ01000036.1:458-2148 GCA_002311315.1 Methylococcaceae bacterium UBA1147
AGTGGGCGGGGCATGATGATCTGGAGTTGTATAACGTTGGATTAGACCGCAAATAACCGAGAACTGTTCGCCCATCGCCTTTGGCGGTACGTCATCCAATGGCACCGCTGACTACACGGTGGATTAGGGTAGGTCACCTGGGTTCAATTCGCTTCGATTTTCGTGATGATCAGCGTGCTTACCTCGGCGTCGGTAACCTCAACCCTATCACCCTTTTTCAGGCATTCCTCGCTCCGAACCTTCCACAAAGTGTCTCCAATCTGAATTCGCCCCTCGATATCGATGTCATTCTTAAGGGTTAGGTGACTTCCGACCATTGATGCGGTCCGTTGATTTAAGTTGGGTCGATCAGTTTCCTGGTTTCGCCCCCGGAAATAAATCCAGTACACCAGCGACCAGGCTACCGATAGAATGGAGAAGATCAGGAACTGACTTTGCCACGAAAGCCCGGGAAAGAACCAGAGCAGAACCCCTGTCACCAGGGCGCCACAGGCAATACCCAGCAGAAAACCAGCCGCCCCCAGCGTTTCCCCGACCAACAGCAACAATCCCAGGACAAACCAGTGCCATTGAGTCAGTGAATCGAACATTATTGTCCATGCCATGGTGCGCCTCGCGTCGGGATCAAGATTTCTTAATTTCTTTCAAGAGATCCTGTATGCCGGCCAACGAGCCAATCAGAGTGCTTGCCTCAAGTGGCATCATCACCACTTTGCTGTTTTCTGCGCTACCAATGGATATCAGCGCATCAGTATATTTCTGGGCGATAAAGTAATTGATAGCCTGTGGGTTTCCGTCGGAAATGGCTTTTGAAACCACGTCCGTCGCTTTTGCTTCTGCCTCGGCTAGTCTTTCCCGTGCCTCGGCTTGCTTGTATGCCGCTTCCCTTTCTCCTTCTGCCTTAAGGATCGCCGCCCTTTTTTCACCTTCCGCAACCTCGATCGCTGCCTGTCGTTGACCCTCGGCTGTCAGGATTGAGGCTCGTTTGTCACGTTCTGCCTTCATCTGATTTGCCATCGATTCGATCAGATCGGCAGGAGGGGAAATATCACGAATCTCGATCCGGGTGACTTTGACGCCCCAAGGATCGGTGGCTTCATCGACCTTTCCGAGTAAGGCGGCGTTGATGCTGTCCCTGTTTGATAGCATGGCATCGAGTTCCATTGACCCCAGCACGGCACGAATATTGGTCATAAGAAGGTTCTCCATGGCGCGGGGCAGGTCATTGACTTGATAGGAGGCTTTCACTGCGTCCAGGATTTGGAAAAAACACACCGCATCTGTGGTCACCATCGCGTTGTCGGCCGAAATCACTTCCTGCGGTGGAATATCCAGCACCTGTTCCATCATGTTTTTCTTGTACCCGATTCCGTCGACAAATGGGACGATGAAGTTCAGGCCAGGATTCAATATTTTGGTATACCTACCGAACCGTTCGACGGTCCAGGCATAGCCCTGCGGCACCATTTTGATGCCCCTATTGATGAACACTAGCGCCAGCACCACAACGAAAATAGTTGTTGCTTCCATTACAGCTTCTCCTACAAAAGTGTTAAATAAAGACCACTATAATCTTAATCAAGATTGCATATTTCGACGATACTGTTTGGTTTCTCCACATGCGTACGGGGTTTTTCACAATATACGCAGGATATCAACACGTTAAAATATTGTGGAACCTGTTGTCCCA
>DBZZ01000036.1:2331-2511 GCA_002311315.1 Methylococcaceae bacterium UBA1147
TAATCGATAGCAAGGGCTTGTAGGTATTTATCGGACTGCCGTATTTCTCGAATCGGCGGTTTGTATTCCGCCATTACGCCCAATTGAAAACTAATCCTGATGAACATCCCCGCCAGACTCGAATCCGGTTTTCTCATTGTTGATGAATCCAGTGCTGTCATCTTCCAAGCAGTAATACAC
>DBZZ01000036.1:2630-3238 GCA_002311315.1 Methylococcaceae bacterium UBA1147
AACCGAATGCTTTACGCATTCAGTTTCGCTAGAACCTGGTGCAGGTATCGACCAGGGGTTTTGAAGATTCCGGATTTCATCGATACCATGGGGCCTGACGATTCCCGCGCGGGAGGGGAACATGCCGATTGAAACGCTACAGGAAATTCTGGGCTGGTGTTCGTTGATCAATATGGGCCTGCTGCTTTGGTGGTTCCTGGCTTTTGTATTCGCCCATGACTGGATGTACGACTTGGATCGTCGCTGGTTCAAGCTGTCTGTTGAACAGTTCGATGCAATCCATTACGGAGCCATGGGAATCATGAAGATGATGGTCCTAGTGTTCAACCTGGCACCCTATGTGGTGTTGCGGTTGATGGCATGAAACTTTGGTGGGGAACGGGCTCTGATGTGAAATCAATTTTGGGCTCATGGTCGGTATTTCATCCCTGTCTCCCTCTATTTCTAATCTGCTTTAGACCGTTACCAGCTGCAGTATATGATTACTGTCGACTCTGGCGCGAATCCCATAACGGACCGGAACGATTTGATCAGTACGGTCAATATGCCACCATTGCAAACCAATCCTGATAGAAAACCCCGCCAGACGCGAATCTGACGGGTTTTTT
>DBZZ01000019.1:0-829 GCA_002311315.1 Methylococcaceae bacterium UBA1147
GTTCCCTGAGTTTCCTGTTTCTTTCCGGCCTTTTTCTGATGCCGGCGGCATCCTGGGCGCAGGCGGCCCTGCCACCGAGCAAAGTGGTCGATCTGTCGAAATTGAAACCGGAACTTCCCTGTCCGCCGGGCGTTTCGCCGGAATGGCGCAAGGCTCAGACCATCGACGGGGTCGAGATCGAGGAATCGTTGCGATGTCAGCCTGACAATCCGAACCTGATCGCGTCTGTGGTCAAGGGAACCAACAATATCTCCATGAATACCCTGATGGAGACCTTCCTGGCGGCAGATGCCATTACCAAGACGGATGACCTCGATGGCGATGGCGATCCGGACCGGATCATCATCAAGCTGGAGGTGATGGAACTGAATGGACATTCCCCCGACTTTCCGGGTCTTGTCCCGACCTTCGATATTGCGCCGGGTATCCAGCCGGGCATGTGGGTTTTTGCTCCCAAGACACGCGGCATGTCGACCCGCAGTTTTGCCAGTATCAAGGCCAACCCACTGTTGAGAGCTCCGTCGCCAGTGATCCGAGTGGAACAGGGCGATACCATTTCCCTGGTGCTGGAAAACTCCCATTACTTCCCGCACACCATTCACCTGCACGGGGTCGATCATCCGTTCACTGACAAGGACGGCGAGGGGAATGACGGTGTCCCGCAGACTAGTGAAGAGTGGTTGATGCCCGGTGATCGGCGTATTTACAACATCAAGCCTCGGCATCCCGGAGTCATGGTTTACCACTGTCACGTGCAGACACACGTGCACCTGGCCATGGGTCTGGTCGGAATGCTGATCGTCGAGGAAAACAAGCCCAACAACTGGGT
>DBZZ01000019.1:897-16751 GCA_002311315.1 Methylococcaceae bacterium UBA1147
AGTTTGACCAGGAATACGATTTGCATTACCACGCCATGGACAAGGAGATGCACAACATCATCCAGGCCTACAACGATCCGAGGCTAGTGGCGCGTCAGATGAACCGGCTTTACGACATCACCGACGCGACCGAGGATTACTATACGCTCAACGGTCGGTCGTTTCCTTATACGATCCGCGAATCGCTGATCACGGTAAAACCCGACCAGAAGATCAAGATTCATATGCTGAATAGCTCCGGCGAAATGCTCGCCGTGCACACCCACGGACACAAGGCGACCATTACCCATTACGATGGGGTTGAACACAATCGATTGGCCCAGATTACCCGGGATGTCTACGATCTGGCTCCGACCCAGCGGATTGACCTGACCCTCAGTACCAAGGATGACGGCTTGCACAGTTATGGGCAGGGGATCTGGCTTTTCCATGATCACCGGGAAAAAGGGATTACCACGGATGGGATGAATCCAGGCGGTAACGTAAGTGCCATCGTTTACGAGAAGTTCCTCGACAAACTGGGGATGCCGCAGTCGCTGGGTGTTAACCTGACACCTTACTTCACCAAAGAGTACTATCAGGGGCGGATTCCGGTCTGGCAAGACGCAGATGACCTGGCCACGCTGGGCGCGGTGGATACCGACCCCGGTATCGGAATCGATCCGGCGTCGGTGAAGCCAAAATCCAAGACGACTCCACCCAATGCATTGCTCAGTGTGTTGACCGGCGGTACCTTCATCGATTTCTTGCTCGGCCTGTTATTGGGCGTCGGGGTTTACTTTCTCCGGGAAAACTGGGAACGGGTGGTGCAACTCGTCCGGCAAGGCGTCTCATCGGTCAAGGGTTTCAGAGGAGAGTCCTAATCATGTACAGATATATTGTTTGGTCTTTTCTTGTTTTGGCGGTCTTGGCCCAGCCGGCATCGGCGGCGAAAAAAGACGATTTCGTGGATCATGACAAGAAGCTGATGGACCACGGTGGCGGACACATGATGAATTTCAGCGGCGCGATGGTGATGGGCCAGAACGTGGATACCTTGCCCATGAGCTGCAAGCGGATCACGGGTGAGGTGGATATCACGGTTCGTGCCGGGCGCAAGTACGCCAAAAATTTTCCGGGGACGGTGTTTACGTTCGACAACCACGAATGGACGGTCAAGCCCTGCAGCAAGGTCACCTTTCATTTTTTCAATGATGACAACATTCGACACCAGTTCATGATCCATGGCCTGCCGAAGTATATCTACAAGGGCGGAATGTTCCATCTAGAGGTCACCGGTCCGGGCAAGATTTCCGGAACCATCATCGTTCCGGAAAACGATCAGACTTACCTGGCCCACTGTGACATATCACAGCACATGGAAAAGGGAATGAAGGCGCAGTTGGTTGTCGGTAATGGTGGGGTTTCGATGCCGAGTATCCCGGGAGTGACTCCCTACGCCATTCCCGATTCGTATGACCTGGGTGAGCCGGAACCGGGTGCCCTCGGGCCGGAGGTTCCCGACACCCTGTTTTCGGGTTTCATAAACAACACCCAGCTGGTACCCGCCGCCGCTTCTGCTCCCGCATCCGGCAGCGCCCCGGCGGCCTCGGCTTCCAGTTCGCTGTTCACCGGCATGCTGTTGATCGGCCTGGCTTTTGGTTTGCTGGCTAGCCCGGCGATGGTGCGAAGGGTTGGCGGACTCTCCGGCAACGAAACCTATGTCTCGATTTCCGCGACTGCCGGAAGGTTGGTCAGGCAGATGCTGAATGCGGAGAACCGGGGGCGATTCTTCGCTGGAGCCGTGAGCTATCTGGCCCGTATCGTTGCTGGACTGGTGAATTACGCCGGACGGATCAAGCCGTTCGTGTCCGGGTTGATGACGAAATCAGGCGGCAAGCCCTGATTAGTTAAAGGCTTTCAGGTTGGTCGGAGGAATTTCGAATCTTCCGTCCGAATGAAGCTTCCGCGCTCGCGAGACATACTCGGTGTTTTCCTCGTTGTCTGAAATCGGGACTGACGTCGCTCCGGCCCTGTGGGGCTTGTTTGTCAGCGCCTTCATTTCGTCGACCATCGCCCCGGGTGGTTCCGAGGCCGTTCTTGGTTGGCTGGTTTCCCAGGGAAGCATTTCGCCGGGATTGTTGGTGGTTACGGCCACCGTCGGCAATACTCTTGGCGCCTTGACCACCTGGATGCTCGGACTGTTGGGTGCGAAAGGTGTCGGGTCGCGGTGGCTTGCGGCACGGAGTAACGAAACCGCGATAACACGGGTCAGAAACTGGGGTGTGCCCGCCCTGTTTTTTTCATGGTTGCCGGTCATTGGTGACGCCCTTTGTTTTGCGGCAGGATGGCTGCGCTTGCCCTTTCTTCTGTCGCTTGGCGCGATTGTCGCCGGAAAATTTTTGCGCTACGTGGTCATTGCCGCTGCCGTTTCGTGAACACCATCAACGATCATTCGAACGGGTCCATCTGCCCAGTGGCTAGTGGGCGACAGGCAATCTGCCGGAACTCATGACATTGACCGAATTCTAAATCGACCCATGGTTGCGAATGTCTCCAGCCTGACCAGAACCTGCGAACGTATTCCACGGGAGTACGTTGCCGCTGTATTGACCTTTGTTTTTGTGCCGATCTGTTTTTACCTCGACGGCGGGTCGGACATGGTTTTTCAGAATACTCTCGGGACGGGTGCATGGCTGTGCCTTTTCGTTCTGCTGGCCGGTGAGGACGAACAGGTCCGAGCCCAGGTTTGTGTCGCGATCGCGTTTGCAACCGTGGGCGAGTATTTCGCATCGGTGTACATGGGGGGCTACGTTTATCGCCTCAACACGGTACCTGCATTCGTACCGCCAGGCCATGGGCTGGTTTACCTGACGGCGGTGGTCTTGGCGCGTTCAGAGACGTTTGTTCTGAACCAGAGGTCAATCAGCGCCGGGGTTCTTCTGGTCGGATCGGTCTGGGCTGTCTGGGGGCTGGCCTTTGCTCAGCGTCAAGACGTCGTTGGATTTCTGCTGTTTCTGGCCTTTGTCCTTTGTCTTTTCAAGGGACCCTCGCCGAGGTTGTACCTGGCCGCGTTCTTCATCACCAGCTGGCTGGAATTGGTCGGGACTTACCTGGGAACCTGGAATTGGGTGGTGATTGATCCGGCGTCCGGCCTGGCACAGGGCAACCCGCCGAGCGGGGTTGCGGCCTGGTACTGTCTGGTCGATGCGGTAGCAATCGGCGGGGCTCCGAAAGCCGTCGGTCTGATGACCTTCCTGTCAGAGGGCTTGTGGAAAAAACTCAACACCGCGCCGTACGGGAAGGTGAGATTGCAGAGGTCCCTGACGGTGTCAATGAAACGTCCAGGATTCGCCGTTTTGGTTCAGGCCCTCTGCCTGTAGTTTTTCAGGCCGGGGTGTGTCCGGCCCGACCTCTGTATTGTCTCCACTCTACTTGTCGTCTTCGGTGCCGCTACGGGCACCCGGCCAGAAGAAATAAAGGGAAAGCAAGACCATGAACGCGGCAGCGCTCATTGCCATCAGGGTACCAACATTTGCTTCGGTACTGGGATCAATGCCCGAAGATTCGCGGAACCCGAACTGGGTGATTTCCCAATTCGAAAATTCTGTTTGATCTTCACCGTCCCACTGGATGTTGCAGTAAAACGGCTCGCCTGACGGGCTGGAGTCTGTAGGAATCTTGCCCTTGATCACGTATCGGTAATTGCCCAACGCCCAGGCGATGTAATTGTCTTCGTTTAGCCGGCCCAAGTTGTCTTCTTGGTAATTCTCGTGCAGGTGCTGGCTGCATTGGTAGGCAGCCCAGCGGCTGTTTTCGTTGGCTACGGGCCTCATCGCTTCGGCCGGGTCATCGGTCTGAACGTACAGCCAGTCAGATTCCAGGACCTCCATGAGCAAGGGCGTGACTCCTTTTATAAGGAATACGTATGCCGCGAGAAAAAAAACGAGAAAAATGAATAGTTTTTTCATGGCCGTTTTCTAAAAATTAAGAATTGTTTTGAAGTGCAGGGCTTGGTCAGTTGTTTAACGAGTGACAGCTTGGCTTGGCTGCCGCGCTACTGGGGGACGGTGATTCTGGTTTCCTGCCGAAAATGTTATATTTACCGGGAGCCGACAGGTCGTTCACACGATGAATGAGCGACCTCATCCGAGATCTTAAAAAAAAGGGGATTGTACCATGAACAAATGGGTGTTGATGATGGTCTGCTTTGTATTTTTCATCTTGGTGGGGGTGGCGACGATTATTATTTCGGACCCGACAGCCGAGGAACAAGCTTCTGACGCCACATTGCTGATGGGTATTCGATTAACTTCGCACGGGACATTGATGTGCCGGAAAGCGATCGAGAACGAGACCGGTGAGAAAATCTACGAGCCATCCGCCACTGTGGATGGGGACCGGGCGACCTGGGTAACACTGGAATGGACCGGGCGAGCCACCCGAGGCAAGTTCGAAAAAATCAGCTGCACCTACGCTTTAAAAGGGGGTGTAACCTCGCTCAAAATCAACGGAAACGTCGTGTTATCCAAATGATCGTAACCCACACTTGAGAGACCCTAAAAACCCTTGACACCCCTAGGTGAGGTGCTACACTCTTAGCACCCTCAGGATGAGTAGGCGTTTTGCGTGGGCTGTATTCGCGCAAAACAAACAGGGAGAAGAGCCCCCAGCAGCATCGGGGGAAGCATAAGTCTAATATAATGATTGGAGGTTAATATGGCTGCAACATCAGCAAGCGTATCAGCTGCAGGCGAAGCCCCGTTACTGAACCAACGTAATCTTTGGTGCTTCGGTATTGCATACTACTGCGTTTATTATTTGATCGTCCGTTGGTATGAAGGTGTATACGGCTGGTCTGCTGGTCTCGACGCATTCGCGCCTGAGTTCAACACCTACTGGATGCCGATTCTGAAGATTGAAGTTCCTTTGGAATTTGCAACAGCCAGTTTTATCGCTTCGTACCTTTGGAAGACCCGTACCCGTGATTTCTCCACTGTGAGCAATCGCGAAATCCTGCGTCGTCACTTCCACCATTTCGTATGGTTGGTTGCATACGCTAACGCAGTTTATTGGGGTGCTAGCTACTTCACCGAACAGGATGGCACGTGGCATCAGACCATCGTTCGTGATACTGACTTCACACCAAGTCACATCATTGAGTTTTACATGACGTACCCGATCTACATTTGTACCGGCATCGGCTGCTTCATGTATTCTTATACGAGACTGCCTTACTTTGCGAAAGGCGTTTCGCTTCCTTACCTTCTGGTCGTTGTTGGTCCGTTCATGATCTTCCCGAATGTTGGGTTGAATGAATGGGGTCACACCTTCTGGTGGATGGAAGAACTCTTCGTAGCACCGCTCCATTACGGTTTCGTTTTCTTCGGTTGGTTCTCTCTGGGTATTCTGGGTCTGTTCGCACAGATCTTTGATGACCTGACTGGGCTCATCGGCAAAGACGTCTGTCCTGACGTTTAATTAGTCGGGCAGGATAACCTGTGTGTCTGGGTATTCAGGTTCCTTAGGATAACGGGGCTTCGTGCTCCAGAACCCTTTGTGAATACCCGGATTCAGGTCGTCAACCAAGAAAATAATATAATTTTAGGAGGTAAGTTATGAGCTCAACTCAGTCAGCCGTTCGGTCGCACGCCGAAGCGGTACAGGTCTCTCGGACCATCGACTATCTTGGATTGTTCATTCTGTTTTTCGTTATCCTTGGCGGTTTTCACGTTCACGCCATGCTGACAATGGGAGACTGGGATTTCTGGTCCGATTGGAAAGATCGTCGTCTTTGGGTAACGGTTACCCCGATCATGCTGGTTACATTCCCAGCCGCTGTTCAGGCAATCGTTTGGGAACACTTCAGAATCGGTTTTGGCGCCACCCTGTGCTGTATTGCACTCGTTCTGGGTGAATGGATTAACCGTTACTTCAACTTCTGGGGATGGACCTACTTCCCGATCAACATCGTATTCCCGGCTATCTTGACTCCGGGCGCGATCTTGCTCGACGGTGTTCTAATCCTGACCAACAGCTACCTGGCTACCGCGGTTTTCGGTGCAACTGCTTTCGCACTGGTCTTCTATCCGTGTAACTGGGTGATCATCGCTGGTCTGCACATGCCTGTTGAATACCACGGTATTCTGATGAGCATCGCTGACATTTCTGGTTACCATTATGTTAGAACAGGTACACCGGAATACATTCGTATGATCGAGAAAGGTACTCTGAGAACGTTTGGTAAGGATGTTGCTCCTGTATCGGCTTTCTTCTCAGCGTTTGTTTGTATCCTGATCTACTTCATTTGGCACTTCATCGGCCGCTGGTACGGCACCACGAAATTCTTGCAACAGACCTAGTCGTCTGATTGCTGGAATCGACTGAACGTAAAAGTGTATGGGTTCTGCGTAATACCTCATGGGGTTTCGGCCCTGGCCGGATTTACACAGGCTCAAAATGAAAACAATTTCTCTTTCAAGAGGAGGATGTATGAAAACAATAAAAGACAGAGTAGCTAAAATGTCCTTTCTGGGACTGCTACTTGCGTTGGTAACCACGAGCTTCTATGCCCCGTCAGCGATGGCGCACGGTGAGAAGTCTCAGGCTGCCTTCATGAGAATGCGGACGATCATCTGGTATGACCTGGATTGGTCGACTGATTCCGTAGCTGTAAACGAGCAGGTAAACATCGACGGTAAATTCCACGTTTTCGCCGGTTGGCCGGAAACTGTTGCATTGCCGGATATCGCCTTCCTGAATATTGGTATTCCTGGACCGGTTTTCATCCGTTCCGAATCCTATATCGGTGGCCGTATCGTTCCTCGGTCTGTTTCCCTGAAATTGGGCTCAGATTATGAGTTCAGCGTTGTGCTGACTGCTCGCCGTCCTGGTGACTGGCACGTTCATACGATGATGAACGTAAAAGGCGGTGGCCCGGTTATTGGCCCAGGTAAATGGGTTAACGTAACCGGTTCCATGTCTCAGTTCAAGAACCCGATCACCACGTTGACTGGCAAGACCGTTGACATCGAAACCTTCAATGAAGGTACGATTTGGGCTTGGCATGGTCTGTGGTTTGCGGTTGGCCTGGCATGGATGGCGTACTTCTGTAAGAGCCCTGTGTTCCTGCCTCGCTGGATCATGGCTCATAGTGGCCGTCGTGCGGAACTGATCACTGATACTGACAAGAAAGTCACGATGGCTTTCATGGCCGGTACTGTCGTTTTGGTTATGTTCAGCTATGGTTCTGCAAACAGCGCCTACCCAATTACCATTCCTTTACAGGGTGGTGTATTGAGAGACATTCCTGCTCTTCCTGACCAACGCGGTAATGTTCATGTCAAAGTGAACGGTGCTACCTACCGTGTACCAGGTCGTGCAATGTCTATGGACCTGACGATCCACAATGGGTCTGATACCGCTGTTCAGCTGTGTGAGTTCCAGGCTGGCGCTATTCGTTTCCTCGATTCGGCTGTTTGTGAAGACGAAACGCTCTATCCTGAAAACGTATTGGCTCCGGATGGGCTAAGCAGCAGTGATAACAGTGCTATCGCACCAGATGAAACCAAAACCATTACGGTTACTGCTCAGGACGCATCCTGGGAAATCGAACGTATGTCTGACATCATTTATGATCCAGATAGCCGCTTCGGTGCCATCATCTGGTTCAATGGGGAAGACGGCAGCAGACAGTCTGCTATCCTCAATGAGCCTCTGATTCCGGTATTCATGTAAGATTACATTTGTAATCGGGTGGGAGGGTAATAGCTTCCGCCACATGACATCGGTAGATGTTCAAGAGCCTCCGGCGGTTTCGCCGGGGGCTTTTTTAATGCCTGATCGTCGAATCAAATCAATGAACGGTGTTAGGTGAGGTAGGCGGCTGTGACTTCCGCGGCCATTCATCGGTCTAATTCTGTTTCAGACGGTAAAATCGGACCCACTCGACCCAATAGAGCACGGCCTAAAACATTTTTGGCGCCGGTGTTCGGTTGATTGAAACTGTTCCCTGGATCGATCATAATGAATCCATGCGGAGAACAAGCCGGATCTGAGTATAAAAGCCGGCCGCAGGTATCGTTTTCAGCCGCCCTTTGACTCTCCAGTCCAATGCAATGTTCGGGTTGTACAAGGAGTCCGTGCGTTTCGATTGCAGCTTCGTCGAAGGTTTGGAATCGGACCCATATGCACCGTATGACAAGAATCAAACAACCAGGGTTACGACCGAAGGCCATGCAATGCGCTGCCTACTGATTTACCCAAAATTCCCCAGAACCTTCTGGTCATTTGAGCGAGTCCTCGAACTGGTGGGTCGCAAGGTCCTGGTGTCGCCACTCGGGCTGCCGACTGTGGCTGCTCTTCTTCCCGACTCCTGGGAATTCAGATTGGTTGACCGTAATATCCGGGCCGTGACTGAGGACGAATGGGCGTGGGCTGATATCGTGCTGCTATCCGCCATGATCGTTCAACGGGTCGACATGGCGGATCAGATTCTCGAGGCCAAGAAAAGGGGGAAGCCGGTTGCCGTAGGAGGACCTTATCCAACATCCGTTCCTGAGGACATGGAACGTGCCGGAGCAGACTACCTGGTGCTGGATGAAGCCGAACTCACATTGCCGTTGTTTCTGGACGCGCTGGAAAAGGGCGAAACAGGCGGCACGTTCACGGCGCACGGCGAAAAGCCCGATGTGACCTCGACCCCAGTGCCGCGTTTCGATCTTTACGAAATGGACGCCTATGACACCATGGCCCTGCAGTATTCCAGGGGCTGCCCATTTCTTTGTGAATTTTGCGACATCATTACCCTGTACGGAAGACGACCGAGGACCAAGACGCCTCAACAGATTCTGGCCGAGTTGGATCTCCTGTACGAACTGGGGTGGCGTCGAAGTATTCTGATGGTCGATGACAACTTCATCGGCAACAAGAAAAATGCGAAGCAGATGCTACGGCAACTCCTCGAATGGCAAAAGGAGAAGGGGTTCCCTTTTACCTTCAATACCGAAGCGTCCATCGATCTTGCCGAGGACAAAGAACTGATGCGGCTGATGGTTGCCTGTAATTTCGACTCGGTCTTCATCGGTATCGAAACACCCGACGAAGCGGCTCTGACCATTACCCGCAAGTACCAGAACACGCGGAAACCGCTCTCGGATTCGGTGCAATCCGTCATTGAGCACGGCCTTCGGCCAATGGGGGGGTTCATTATCGGCTTCGATGGGGAGAAGCGTGGAGCCGGCGACCGAATTGTTGAATTCATCAACGACACCGCCATACCGACTGCCAATTTCAGCATGCTCCAGGCGCTGCCGAATACCGCATTGTGGGACCGGTTGAAGAAAGAGAATCGCCTTCTCGACACCGATAGCGACATCAACCAGACTTCGCTGCCCAATTATGTACCGCAACGCCCAATGGAAGAACTCGCGCATGAATATGTCGAGGCATTCGCAGCGGTCTATGATCCGGATCGTTATTTAGACCGAGTCTACCAGTGCTTTTTAAAACTCGGGCCACCCGGGAAGCAGGGGTCGAGTTCAAAGGTCGTATTTCCGTCCTGGGTCGAGATTCGTGCATTGTTGATCCTGATGTGGAGGCAAGGCGTCGTCCGGAGTACGCGATGGAAATTCTGGCACCACTTGCTCAGCATTGGGATTCGCAATGGTGTGGTTTTGCCCCACTACGTTGCGGTTTGTGCGCACTATGAACATTTTATCGAATACCGCGACATTGTAAGGTACGAGATTGAAGGTCACATCGAGAATCTACGCATTACCGATGATGACCAGTATGTCGCCGACAATGGACTCAGTGTGCAGGATCCCGTACTGGAAACAATTGATGCCTAAATCTTTTTGAGACCAAGACCATGCGCTGCTTGCTCGTATATCCGAAATTCCCGAAGACATTCTGGTCGTTTGAAGCCGTTTTAGAACTCATTGACCGGAAGGTAACCCTGCCTCCATTGGGTCTGGTCACGGTGGCCGCCATGCTGCCCCAGGAATGGGAATATGAGCTGGTTGACTGCAACATCCGCCCGGTCACTGACAAAGAATGGGAATGGGCAGACCTCGTGGTTTGTTCGGCCATGGTGGTCCAGAAGGAGGATTTGTACGGCCAGATCCGGGAAGCAAAGCGACGGGGCAAGTTAGTCGCGGTTGGGGGTCCCTATGCCACCTCGGTTCCGGAAGACATGCACGAGGCCGGAGCCGATTTTTTAGTGCTCGACGAAGGCGAAATCACCATTCCATTGTTTCTCGAAGCATTGGAACGCGGTGAGACCTGCGGTGTTTTTCGCTCCGACGGGGTTAAACCGGATGTCACCCAAACCCCGATCCCTCGGTTCGACCTGTATGAACTGGAGGCTTACGATTCATTGTCGGTCCAGTATTCTCGCGGCTGTCCGTTCCTTTGTGAGTTCTGCGACATCATCAATCTGTATGGCCGCCGGCCCCGGACCAAGACGCCCGACCAGATGATGGCGGAATTGGATACACTCTACGAAATGGGCTGGCGCCGATGCGTTTTCATGGTCGATGATAATTTCATCGGCAACAAGAAGAATGCAAAGGGGATGCTCCGAGTCCTGCAAGGCTGGCAGGAAGATCACGGTTATCCGTTCTCCTTTATGACAGAAGCCTCGGTAGACTTGGCTCTGGACAAGGAACTCATGCGGTTGATGGTCGCCTGCAATTTTGAATCAGTCTTTCTCGGCATCGAAACCCCGGACGAAGAAAGCCTCAACCTGACCCGAAAATACCAGAATATCCGTAGCCCGCTGGCGGAATCGGTTGATACTATCATTCGGGCTGGCCTGAGGCCGATGGGCGGTTTTATTATCGGGTTTGACGGAGAAAAACCCGGCGCCGGGGAGCGGATCAACGACTTCGTGGAAGAGACCGCGATTCCTACGCCGGTCATCAGCATGTTACAGGTCCTGCCGAATACGGCGCTATGGGACCGGTACAAAAAGGAAGGGCGACTGCTTGTTGAACAGGGAGGAGGGGACATTAACAATACCACCCTGACCAACTTCGTTACCGAGCGCCCGGTTGATGAAATTGCCAAGGAATTCGTGCAGTCCTTCCTGACAGCCTACGATGCGAATACCTACATCGACCGGGTCTATCGATGTTTTTTGAAACTGGGTGCCCCGGTCAAGACCCGGTCATTTCAGGGGTGGGTGATTCCAGAACTCTGCGAGATTCGGGTGTTGCTCACGGTCATCGTCAGGCAGGGAATTTTAAGGAAAACGCGCTGGAAATACTGGCATCATGGCTTGAGCATCCTGTTCAGGAAGCCTGCCGTTCTTCGCCATTACCTGATCCTTTTAGCGCATTATGAGCACCACGTGGACTTTCGGCATTTTGTTAGTGAGCAGATCAGGACTCAACTAGAAAACCTGGAAAGTCAGAGCAGGGAGCCGGCTCCGATGACCATGGCCCTAGCAGAGAAAGAGGTTGAAAAACTGTCAGAAGAGGCACTGATCGGGTGATTCCGGTGGTTGGGTAAGAGAGAAGGTGCTTCAGTCGTAGCCAAGACTGAAACGGTTGTTTTTCCAGCTGATCTTGGCGAAATTACTCCAATCGCCGCCAAGGTTGCGCTGCCGAAGGTCTTTTTTCCATTCATAGGAAACCTCGACCGGTTTTGATTTGACCCGGAACACCGTGTTCTGTGTTCCGATCCCCAGTTCGGTGGCCCAGTAAGCGGTTACCCTCTTACTTAGCCTTTCGAATTCAGACTTTTCCAGAGGCTGGTGCATCGCGATGTTTGCCCACATGGAGTGGACTCGCCCCCAGTTGGGCATTACGAATCTTCCGCTCGGATCGACGAAAGGCACCCATTGTTCGTGGCCCGTGTCATCGATGTAAGTGAATGCCGTGATTTTTTCGTAGCCGTCGAAATGGTCGTGCATGTAAAGGGAGTGGGGAGTGATCCCGAGCAGCAGATGACTTGTCGTGGTGACCAGAACGGAAAGGTCGCTGGCTAGTTCACCGGCTTGGTTGGTCCGGGTGTTGATTCCGAATCGTCCGAGGAATCCGTAATAGACGGTTACGTTCAACTGGAGGAGAAAGACCAGTAGCAGGAATCGGCAAATGGTTCGACGATCCACTTCGCTGGCTTCTGGCGGTTCATATTGATCTGTCGGGTCATCCAACCGGCTTGCTGGTCGAACCACCTGTTGCCGGCTGCGGTCGGGATACATTCGGTGAACCAGGCTCAGGATTGCCATCAGCAGGTACAGAAAACTCGGCGGCAGGTCCCTGGATCGAAGTATTTCGAATCCGCGGTAGATGTTCCCCGTTTGGTCGACTGCAACGAAAGGTGTCGTTGACAGGTCGCGGTATTCGCTAGGGAGAGCGGCTGGGAGTTCGGAAGCCTCCGATACCGAATGATAGCGACCGATGCCGCGTCCGTCGAAATGGTCAAGGATCATGGCTGTTCGTAAGGACCGAGTATCTTTTTTGCCGAAGTAAAAATGAATCCTGGGCTGCTGATGCCGGTATCGGTGGCCAAACCATCGCCACCAAGCAAAGGGAACCAGGAGAATGTAGTGGGCCAGCATTCCAAGTCCGAACGGATAAATGTTCAGTGAAACCAGGATCCCCAGATGAAAAAGGCATCCCATTGTCAAAAGGGGAAGCCGGAAAGCGCGTCGATGGAAAAGAAACACGAAACACAACTGGAAAAGGATCAGGGAATACCCGACTATTTTCTGTACCGTTTCCAGGTTCAGCCACCAGTCGAGATTTATGGACGAGATGTAATAGGGTATTGTGCTTGGAACCCAGGACCCGAGTCCGTTCATCCAGAATGCTGCATGGAACTTGTGCAGTCCGGCGTCCAGATAGAGTAGGCCGAGCGAGACGCCAATCAGGATCGTGTAATGGATGACCGGTACCGTGGCATCCGGTCGGAATCCGAGGTCGCTGGTCTGGAACCTGATTCGAAGGAGCAGGTTGTCGAAGGAGAACCTGCGTTCGGAGTTGGCGAAGATCAGCAGGAAACTGCTGCAGATCATCAGCTGGTCAAATCCTCCGTCAAAATCATGCCACATCGGGGTTAGGGCAAGAAACAGGACCCAAAACGAATAATTGGCAATAGCAGAGGCCCGGGTAAACAGGCCGATCATCAGGAAAAATGCGGACGCTGACCAGGCCACCAGGGAAAGTGAAACGATCGGACTGGCCGGGTCCAGGTAGGGCGTTTTGTCAAAGATGAGATGCCTGAAGTGAAACAGGAAAATGATTTCCTGGAGTGCCACTATGCCGAAGAATACCCGGAACAGGGAAAGACCAGTGGCCGGAACTCTGCGGTTAAGGCCAGATTGGATAAACGCTGTGAGACTGCATTTCATGGGATGTGTACTGGATTAGGGTGGTAGCGGACAAAGCATACCTGAACCAACGCTCTGCATCTGTTCCGAGACGAAAACGGTTTTTATCAAAGAGCGAAGGATTCTGAACGCAAACTGGAGGAAATTCTACAGATGTTTGCTAGGGGTTTGCCGGCGATAGAGGCATCTGAATTGACCCACGTCGGTGTTCGATCGATTAATACGATTTGATCCGAAAGTTCTCCTCCTCATCGCCTGGGAATGCGGTCTGAACAGCCGGTTTGATGGTGAGGTAGACACCACACCGATGAACCGTACTTTAGTCCACCACCAATGCGAGGGAGACGTGATAGCTGATTCCAAAGCCATCGGCTTTTTGCGTTGTTCAGCGCAATGTTCGGGTTTATACGGCGATTGTTCAAAACGCGTCGGTCTCTACGCTGCTGGAAGCCCGGTCGTGAAGTTGATCCAGTATCCGCGAATGGCTGTAGAGTTCGAGAGGGGTGCTGGACGTGGGGTTTGCCAAACACTTTTTGGCCCACCCCGGAGGCTGAGTCTGTTCGTGAAAGCCGTCGTATTCATGGCTTCGGGTCTCAGGGTATTTGTCAATCAGTGTCTGATTACTCAGCTGTATCCCGATACAACCCGTTAAAGTTGTGCGTTAAGAAAACCGAATTGAGTTTCAATGGGACGTCTGATCTGCTCTACAGATGACTGTTACGAATCGTTGGAAACGATCTGTTTCAGGCTCATTTGTTTCCAGTGACCCTTGACTGTTTGGACAGTCCTGTCGATGGATGGGGTTGCCAGGACTCAAGCTGAAACCGGCATCGGGTTCATAGCGCTGTCTGGCAGTCGAAAAAGGCTTTTGAAGGACTGATTGGTCCCGGACGGGAACAATCGTACCGGTTCCAGGAACCGGGTGAGGGTTGGACTAGGAACCGCTTGCCTGTAGCACCAAGTGTGCTCTTGTCTAACAAGAGCACCTTAAAATACCAGTGCTACAAGCAACCGATCTTCAGGATGATTACTCTTCGTCGTCAGTAACAACCCATTTGAACAATCTGTAGAAACCGTAGCAGATAACTGCGAAAATAGCTGCGTAAACTGGATCTTTGAGGAGCTCTGCCCCTTCTAAAATAGCGCCCATGAATAAGTACCTTTAGATAGTTGTAACTATTGTCTGAATCAAAAATTTTTGGCGTAAATAGCTATTCTCAGCTAACCGCCAGCGGATAAGCATAAACTGATAGGCGAGACCTTGTCAACCGAAGGGCCGACGCGAAGCGGTTTATTCGATTCCCGTCGGTTACTTGTCTTTTGAGGTGAACTTCGAGGCCAATTCACGGAGGCCGATCGATTGTTTTGAGACGAACTTTTTTCGAACCAGGTGAACCGCAAATGCACCCGTGGCCAGAGGAACGAATTCCAGTACGATTGCCAACAGGCCCGTGTCGCCACCGGTTGCTTCGCCAATTCCTTCTCCACCGACTCCCTTGGTTAAACCGCCGATGATTCCTTCAACCACGATGTAATTGATCATGTAGCCGAGTGTGATTCCGCCAAGGAAGAC
This sequence comes from Methylococcaceae bacterium UBA1147, assembly GCA_002311315.1. GTDB lineage: Bacteria > Pseudomonadota > Gammaproteobacteria > Methylococcales > UBA1147 > UBA1147. Next base: position 15,789 of record DBZZ01000019.1, read on the forward strand.
AAGGGCTCCGCCGACGAACCACTTGATGGCATTGTCCTTCTCTTCTTGGGGCTTGGACTCGTTTTCTTGAATGACACTTGCATGAAACCAGAATGCAACGCCGAACATGACTAGACCATAAATGGCTCCCATATGCTGACTCCTAATTGAATGTTGAGTTGATTATTTTGTGAACCACTGATAGGGGCCCATTTGTTGCTTGATGATCAGTGAATGGGCATCCATTTCGATTACGCTGTAGGTGGTGGTCCTGCCGGGCCTACCGACCGTATCAGCAACGATGATGCCGTCCTTGACTCGGTAGGACGTCTGTACGTCAAGTATGCCGCCGGACAGTCGCTTGTCCTCGCCTTTCATAAGAAGCGCCCCGTCTCTACGGAATTCCCAACTTCCTACGGAAAGACGTTTTTCCCCATCGAGGTCCTTTGCTAATCCCGCCATAGCCCATTTACCGATTAACCCTGAATTGTTCTCTAGAGCGACCTCGGCATGAGCCGGGAAGCTAAGACCGATGACCAATGCCACAATGATCTGGAACTGTGTTTTTAGGTTCATAATGGATGTTCGATTGTGTTTGCGTTGTCTGATTTTAAGTCCAGAGCGCATAGGGACTGAGATCGGCTTGAAGTCCATGAATCAAGAACCGTCTAATCTTCCAATTATCCCAATAATCCTGTACTCAATGCAAGGAAAGCGAACGGGCCGGGTGTAAATAGATGGAGCGGGCTGGAAGCCCCGCGTGTCGTGACAGTGGGCAGGCTGTCATGATTTTCAACAGAAAGACTTTGGGCTGTTTCCATCTAATTTGGGCTGATTCCATCTAAAAGGATACAATGCACGGCTGATTTTTATCTTCTTGGCGAAAAGCTTATACACGGATGCACACATCAGGCGCCGATACGGTTAACTTTGCGGAACTACTCTCCCGCCGAATCCTTTTTCTGGACGGTGCCATGGGCACCA
>DBZZ01000019.1:16984-17113 GCA_002311315.1 Methylococcaceae bacterium UBA1147
CTGCCAGGCTGGCGCGGATGGTTGCGGATGAATTCGCTGAAACCACGCCGGATCGGCCCCGGTTCGTTGCTGGTGTTCTGGGACCTACCAACCGAACGGCCTCGATCTCGCCCGATGTCAACGATCCGG
>DBZZ01000075.1:0-633 GCA_002311315.1 Methylococcaceae bacterium UBA1147
CAAAGTAGGGATAAAACGACGGTGGTCTTATATTTAATATGATTCATATAACTGGAAATAAGTTTTTGATTGTTAAATTTTTCTTATGGTGACTTGCAAACAGGAGCATGCCTATTGGCACCAAATTTTGGTTAAAGTGCTGCAGGTTATCACGACATCACCATGCCAAAAAGGATTTATGCGGTTTTTATTGAGTTGAAGCCCCCGTTCCTCTACTGACATTCGATGGTCAAGCCGGTCGATCAAATGTTGCCGGACGTTCCTGTGACAAGAATCCAATGAAATAGTACGTCCCTCTAGCTGCGCTTCCTTTTGCTCGATCCTGATTTGATCTCTATCTGGCGTTTCATTTCCAAATGGATCGTGTATTTTTTCTAAGGGGAAGACAGGGAATAGCACTAATCCGAGATCAAAACCCTTATCCTGATTAAAGCAAATTCGGGACCAACATTAAAAACCCCGTTCCGACATGCACTTAACCAAACCAACGGAATCTCTTTTAAGGAGAAGTGTGTGTTAACACGCAACGGAACGTGTCAAATACCTCAACTCGTGAACCGGTCTCGACATACTGAATAGTTTACCGACTCTTCCAAGGCATATCCCATTGGGCAAGGGTCTCACTATAGACTC
>DBZZ01000075.1:799-4415 GCA_002311315.1 Methylococcaceae bacterium UBA1147
TTTGACATGGGGATGTTTCTCGGAATTAACCATGATCACCCCGTACTGGTTGAGCAGTGTCTTATCGCCTTCAACCTGAATACTGAAACCTTGACGATTGTGAAAACTAATCCAGGTTGCTCGGTCGGACAGCGTGTAGGCACCCATGCCAACGGCCGCGTTCAACGTTGCGCCCATGCCGGAACCCGTTTCAAGGTACCAGGTACCGCTGGCTGCCTGAACGTCCACTGGAATCAAGGACCACAACTGCAGTTCTTTCTTATGGGTACCGCTGTCATCACTTCGGGACACAAACTTTGAACGGCTGTCGGCGACCGCCTTCAAAGCCGAACCGACACTGGACTGCCCAGCGATTCCGGCCGGATCGTTCGACGGTCCAACGATGACAAAATCGTTGTACATCAGATCAAAACGTTCGACCCCGTAGCCCTGAGCAACAAAATCCATTTCTGCACTCTTGGCGTGAACGATCAGCACGTCAGCGTCTCCGTTGCGCGCGTTCTTCAATGCCTGCCCGGTGCCGACCGCGACCACTCTGACCTCAATGCCACTCGAGAGGGTGAACTCGGGCAGAAGGTAGTCGTAAAGCCCCGAGTTCTCGGTTGAAGTGGTGGACTGCAGTATGATGAAATCATCTGCAACAACGGCCGGGGAAGCGGCCAGGATACCCATCAAAATAAAAACAGCGCGTCGCAGCATGACGTCTCTCTCCTCTCAACTCGACTGTCATAGAACTAAGAAATCGTACTAAAAATCCGAATATCCGAACCAGAAACAGAGTTTCTCAGCATCGGTTCAAAACGAAAAAATGCTCTGGACGTAATAGTAGGTTGAATCGCCCTCGGCAACTGCATCGGGTGCGTTTCGACCGAATTCACCCTGAAATAGGTGGGCCATGCCTGTTTCAAGCCGTAGGTTACCCGGAGCTGGGTCCCAGCGAACCCGGACCTCGACCTGATGTCCCAGGAAACTGCCGGAAAGGCCGCTGGCATCAACAACGTTTGCGGTCGTCCAGGAATCGCGGTCAGATGCCAGCCAATTTGCTCGGTAGCCGGCAAAGCCGGAGACCGTGTCGGCGGCAGGCTTGACCTGTAGCTTGATCCCGGGCGAGATCAGATTACTGCGGGCAAAAGCGCCGTAGATACTGGTTGGACCGAAGTCAAAGCGGCGTGCCCCAAACAATGTATCGAAACGATTGTTCTTGCCATCATTTGGGTCATCATCCCCGCTCGCGTAATCGAACTGTGCCAACAACCTTGGGTTCCAAGCGTGTTCGAATGTATACCCGAGTTCAGTATGCTGGAAATAGGCCAAGTGATTGAGGTCGGTGGTGCTAATTGTCGACGTCCTCGATTGTCCCCACTGGATCATGGACTCAACCTGGTAATCAAGCTGGCCCGCCTTCCTGGGGCGATAAAACCGAAAGCCACCGGTATAGATCTTGCGATTGCGCGTGGCGCGCTCATCGGTATCGTTCTCGTCCAGGCCAAGCAGATAAAGCTCAGCTGAGCCGTCCCAGGCAGTGTTGTCCATCTTTGCCTGGATTCCCCAGAACCTGAAATTGATGTCTTCCTCATCGATATCGACTTCATTTTGATTCAGCGAGGACGAATCGCCCGGTGTACGAACCACGGGCAATACGTAGAAGGCTCGTGCTTGGATGCCATTTCCAAAGGTCATTTGCCAGTCTGCGCCGGTAAAGGCATTCAACGTATTGCGGTAACGGTTGCGAGCAAGCAGTCGACGGTTGCCCAGATCCATGGTCTGGCGCCCGGCTTTCAGAACCCCTTTTATCCTCGACCCCAACATGTCGTCGACCGTCCATTGGAAATAAGCCTGGAGCAGCTCTGCAGTATTCACCAGAGTAGCTGAAAGAGGTGTGCCGCTATCGCCCATTTCCTGCCTCGAATCCTCGATTTCCGCACCGATTCGAACGTTGCCCAGATCGATCCCGCCGTGAAGCAGTGTTCGCAGCGCCAGAACCTCGTCGGACCCACTGCGTCCCGATCGGTATCTACCATTCAGATTTTCGTAACGGACCCGAAAACTACCCGACAGAAAAATCCCGTCAGGAATTCCCGTAGTCTCTGCAAGCCGCCAGCCATTGGCCTCTACTGAGCCTGTCGTCATAAGCATCACGCAGAAAGCGCTGTGCACGATGAAACACAGTGGCATTTGCCACGATTTAGATGCACATATCAACATGTTTTATAGCTAGCTATTTAATAAGAAACGGGCAATTCTAAGAATCGACACCCTCAGTACAAAGTAGGTTACCGTTTACATATTTGAAAGATATTGTAAAAGGGACGATGAAGACCAGACTGGAACTGGAATTCGACTGGAAATTGAAAGGGAACGATGGCTGTGTACCCCTGCGGGGACTGACCATACTGCTGGAGGGCATCGAACAACACGGCAACCTGCGCGCAGCCGCAGTGGCTTGCGGAATGTCCTACCGACACGCATGGGGAACCTTGCGCACCGCCGAAAGAAACTTGGGGATACCGGTCGTCAAACTCAGCCGCGGACGAGGATCCCATCTGACGAAAACCGGTCATCGACTGTTGCGAGCGGTCAACGGTGTGGGTGAAAGCCTTGATCCACAGTTGGCAAAAGCCGGCGAATCACTTTCCGAGGCGTTAGCGGGGATTCAGACGCCAGCCCACCCGGAAATCTTCCTCATTGCCGCAAGTCACGGCTTTGGAATCCTGCACCTTCGCGACCGGCTGCAACACGCAGAGAAGGGATCAATTGAATTGCATCACTTCGGCAGCCTGGAGAGTCTGCATCGTTACGACAACGGAGACTGCGAGGCGGTCGGCTTCCATGTTCCGCTTGGCAACAGCGGAAAAGCCCTGGCCGAAAAGTTCACGGATATTCTCGACCCGAAGAAAGACCGACTGTTGATACTGGAACACCGTGAGCAGGGACTGCTGAGTCGTCCGGAAAAAGCCTGTCCTAATATCCGCCAGTTAGCGAACCGGAGACTACGCTTCGTCAATCGGCAACCGGGCTCGGGAACCCGACTTTTGTTCGATGCTCAACTGGCCAAACACCACATCAGGCCAAATGAGATCTACGGCTACGAACACGAAGAACACACCCATCTCGCCGTTGCGAGTCTGATTTCCGGCAAGGTTGCCGATGCCGGTTTCGGGATCCGGCAAGCAGCAGAACAGTTTGCCCTGAAATTTTTTCCGATGGTCAGGGAAATCTACTTTCTGGCAATGAAAACGGAGGTCCTTGATGGCGAAACCGGCACGGCCATTCGGTCTGTCCTCCTTACACCAGACTATCTGCGCCAATTCGGATCGGTAAACCGTGGCGCCCTCGCGATCGGATCAGTACTGGAGGTCAGCGATGTTGGCCCGCTGATTGACAAATCCTGACCCGGACTGCATTCTCGACCACCCGTCTGAATCAGAATCAGTATGCTACTGAGGCGCTTCAACCAGGGCAACGGGTTATTCAACATACACGACAGCGAAAGAAACGTATGCCTGATTTCCTTCGCGATCTTTTTCTGCCTGCTGTCTTCCTACTACATCCTTCGCCCGATCCGGGAAAGCATGGCAATCGCGGGCGGCCTGGAAAACATCCCGTGGCTGTTCAG
>DBZZ01000075.1:4537-14615 GCA_002311315.1 Methylococcaceae bacterium UBA1147
TACTAGCCGCAGTTTATGCAAGCGTGGTCGTGGCCCTGATTGTTTTCTACTTCCTGTTCAACCTGAACCCCGATGACCCCTCACTTGCCCGCGCTTTCTATGTCTGGATCAGCGTTTTCAACCTGTTGATCGTCTCCGTTTTCTGGAGCCTGATGGCGGACCTGTTCAATCCCGAGCAAGCTCACCGGGTCTTCGGTTTCATCGCCGCAGGCGGAAGCCTCGGCGCCTTATGCGGCCCCCTGGTCAGCGCCCTGCTGGTGGCCCATACAGGACACGCCCTGCTCTTCCTTGTTTCAGCGGCGGGGTTCGGCTGTGCCGTGTGCCTGGTCTTCTGGCTGATTTCGACCAATGCGCAGAATTCCACGAACAAAACCGCGGACCACCCCATGTCAGGCGACCCATTCACCGGTTTGTTCCTCGTCATGCGCACCCCGTTCCTGCAGGGTTACGGGCTATTCATCCTGTTGCTGTCCGGGGTCTCAACCTTTCTCTATTTTCAGCAGGCTGAACTGGTCCGCGATGCCTTTCCCGACAACGAATCCAGAACGCAGCTCTTTGCCTGGGTGGATTTTGCCGTGAATACGCTCTCCATCGGAAGCCAGCTGTTCCTGACCGGAAATATCGTCAAACGCTTCGGCGTCAGCATCCCTCTTGTTTCAATTCCCGTCCTGTTACTCCTTGGCTTCGTTTCCTTTGCTCTGTATCCGATGCTTTCGGCAGCAATCGGAGTCATGATGGTCAGGCGTGTCGGCGAATATGCCTTTATCCGCCCCTGCAGGGAGATGCTGTTTACAAACCTGAGCCGCGACATGAAATACAAAGCGAAGAACGTTATCGACATCGTCGTATATCGTGGAGCAGATGCCCTCAACAGCTGGTTCTTTATCGCCTGCCAGCAATTCGGCCTAGCCTTGACCGGAACCGCCTGGATCGGCGCCACTCTCGCCGGACTCAGTGCCCTGACCGGCTATGCCCTGGGCAGGCGACACGATCAGTCGTGAGCAACAATGGCTGCCCACCCAGCAACGTTCCCGATGAAATTACGATTACCCTGGCGGCCGGTTCCCGACAGCCGCCTAGGGATGAACTCCAGACCATGCCTGCGGCATTGCATCACCGTGGAGTTGGCAAGGGTCTGATTGATGACAGCACCAAGCACCAATACCGCGGAGACATCAGATGGACGACAATGGCTCTCAGACGCCCACCAAGGCAGCTTGGTCAACACATTCTGACCTTGTCTGGTTGCCTTCACCTACTGTTCAATCAACATAGAACTCATCATCGACGGACTTTTGACATGAATAGCCAGTGAACCTATCGATGAAAAATCGTTCCAAGACGGCATACGACTCAACGGCAGGCTAAGCGACCTTGATCATCGCTTTACAACCGATCCGGAAATCCACCACCAATGATCCAAAGGAGAGGGTCAATCAATCGGATGACCGTGTTCGCGGTGCCGAAATGAGTACAGTTTCAGCTGTAGGTAACGACAACCATTTTCAAGACAACGAGGAATTGGCAACATGATTCACCGTCAAAGGTACCAGACCCTGATCCGATTCATAGATAACATCATACAAGGCGCTCGCGTGATCGGCATTGCCGTCGTGTTGGTTGTGTCCGCGGTCATTCTGAATTTCACCTTACCCAACCAGCAACGGGCAGACGATAAACCGGTCAGCCAAGCTAACTCACCCGAGCAAACGCAAAACCTTTAGGCTAAGACCAAACCCTAGGCTTTGCGGCCTTCCAAATCATGGACCGCAAGGCCAACAGGCAAACCAGACACTTCAGTGTCTTGTTTTGTTTACGGGAACATCCCAACCAACGCAAACCATCCGATCGGCATCTTCGACCAGAGCCGTACGTTTACCTAGTTTCAAAAAGAACGAATCATCAATATTGCCGGCTAACAGTTCACCATCAAGGATCGAAAACGACTGGACGGATACAATATCTAAGAAACAAGGCCGGTGGAAGAAACCACCGCCTACTAGATCCGGCAGTGCGTGTTCAGCTGTTCATCATGACAGCTTCTCGCTTAACCGAAAAGGGGCTGATCGCCAAACCCGCACTTGCGACCGATTGTCTGGATGCCTCTCCACATTGCTGGCTGATCTCTGGCACATCTCACACCCATTGAATTCGAAACCGCGGGGCCAGTAGTTGCAGGTCCCAGACACATGGATCAGCCATAAGTCTCGGGGACACGATGGTGTGTTTTATAGGAAAGTAAGATACACCATCCTGTGTGCGTTCTTCGGCTAGTCAAACTATTGCCCAAACCACAAAGTAACCAGGCACCTGATTCAGGTACGTACGAGCATCAGCAAGTCATGCCGACATTTCCCACACGGAATAGCCGAGGTTTGCTGGCCTGGACCGGGAGCTTCATTCAAGATCGGCGTCAAAATCTTCGTCGAGTTCCAACTCTGCATCCTGGTCGGGTACATTCCCGTCGAGAATCAGGTATTCACGTCTTTGCATATACGCAGCTTTCAGAAAGTCATACTGGTCCAACGCAGTTTCATCGACGATTCTTTCGGTGACCAGCAATCCGGCCCGCCAATCGGCCGCATCCAGAATGGCTGCTCCCATAGTCGCTGCACTGACGAGCCCGCCACTAATGAAAACAGTGTAGCTCACCGGATCCAGCAATATATCGCCGATCAGCCCGACAAAATCCCGCGGAGAACTCGCCCCCCAGAAAGGCAATATCATGTACGGCCCTGACGGAACACCCCAAACTCCCAGGGTTTGACCAAAATCTTCCCTGTGTTTCTCCAGACCGACCATCGTCGCGACATCAATAACGCCGGCTATTCCCACGGTAGAGTTGATCACCAAACGACTGCCATCCTCGGCCGCCTGGCCCAACTTGAACTGAAGCAGATCGTTGATCGTTACGCCGACATCCTGAATATTGCTAAAAAAATTGGTCACACCCCCGCTGACGACATCAGGAGCCGCCCAGGTATAGCCTTCTGCCATGGGCTTCATGATGGTTTCATCGAAGTCGTCATTAAACGAAGAGACATCCCGGTTCCAATCTTCCCATGGACCCGCCGGATCAACCCCCGTTGTCGCGCAACCATTCAAAATGGTGGTTAGAACCAACAATCCAAATTTGAAGGCTATTTTGCGATCAATGGCTTTTTTATTCACATCCTTAATTCTTTATTCTTATTCCTTGGAACCAGCACACGAAACCTCCTCGAATCCCTCCCCAATTCGCGAACCTGGATACCGTGCTTGGCAGGGTGATCGGCAAAACCAACCGGAAGATGACGCTTCGAGAACACGCTTTAGAAATCCGCCGAGCTATGGTTCGAGCTACACGGAAACCAAATCTAGTTAGTTGTAAATGGGGACACCCAAACCCAATCGACGATCTTCAGGAAACATTCACCCCTGCCCCGAGAAACCGACACCGAGTCCTTTTTCGAAGCGATGATAACCCCACAACTTATCTTGTTCCTTTTTCTCTTTCTATCGACCGTACAAATCGCTGCAACTTCCCCCCAAACCGAAAAAAGGCTCGTGCGTGCAATTCATATCTCCGTATTTCAGACCGTCCAACTGTTTCAAGGCATATTGATACTTTAAAGAAGTCTTTTCCAGATTGCCCTTTTTCGCCTCCCTAATCCCAAGCCGTATGGACCTCAAACTCCTCTGCCTTCTTCCATCCCAACCCTCACTACCGATCTCTTTTAAAGCAGCGTAGACGGCTTTACCATTCTCCACAGTCTTTGCAACATCACCTTTCTCGGCTTCCTTGATCCCTAGTCGAAGGATGTTAAGCGCCTCCTTCAACCTGGCGTCATTTTCTTCAGCACTGCGATCCCCCTGTTGGGGGCCCAGAATCCCAGCCGCTAAGGCAGAATTAGCGAGAGACAAACTAAAAACCCCTGCCAATAAAATAACAAACAATGTGCGTCGTACTGTCATCGCATCCCCCCCGGATTTCAGAATGTTACCGAATTTATCACTTTACGCTGAACATTCCTCTAAGTAAAAAAGACCCTGTTATTAAGAAAATTTCAAGATTTTTGGTGCTTTTGATTGGCCCCATTTCCCCTGTGTCATTCAGACCCGGCAGAATCAATCTTCAAGCCACACCGTTTCGTCTCACAGCCCGATACCACCAGAAAATCTGCGGGACATCGATGGAATCAGAAGAACTTCTCGACGACAAGCCACTGACCTGGTGGACCCGTCCAAGAGTTCAAAAGTACATATCCCGTCGAGCAGAACATGGAGCTCCGGTTTCTGGAAACCGAGAGGCCAGCTACATGCGTTCGGTATTCAGATGGGGTTTGAATCGAGGGCACGTTCCAGAATCACTTGGCAATCCAGCTGTAGGCCCAGAACGTAACCCAGAGAAACCTCGGTCTCGATACGTAGAAGATTTCGAATACCAATTCGTTCTGGACCTCTCGAGAACCAAGTCGAGTTGGTACATGCCGCATGTCATGGAGGTCATGTATTTATGTAGATGCCGGCAAATCGACGCATTGACCCTAGACCGATTCAAAAACATACGAAATGACGGCCTGTTGATCGAACGCCGCAAAGGCTCCCGAACCAATATTACAGAATGGTCCACTAGGTTAAAGTCGGCAGTTGACGGCGCATTGAATGACCCACGTAGACCTAATTTGTCTAGCTATATTTTCCCGTCCTCGGATGGGCATCATGTCCGATCTAGTAGCTTCCAAACGGCATGGCAGAGACTCATGAAACTGGCACTATCTAGCGGCCTAAAACAATCATTCACATCGGAGGACCTGAAACCAAAAGGAATGTCGGATACGGCTGGAAATGCCGCCGACAAAATGGCCGCTACAGGCCACAAAACACAATCAATGATTACCCGAATTTACGACCGGAAACCGGCAATAGTACCGCCTGTGAAGTGAGTTTTTTCTGTAATTACAGAAAATAGGCTAATTCAGACTACTAAAATAGTCTCTAACCCATTGAAATAAATGGAGCTGGCGAACGGATTCGAACCGATGACCTGCTGATTACAAATCAGCTGCTCTACCAACTGAGCTACGCCAGCATTTTTCGAAGATCCACTAGAGGAACCATTGCGACTATTCATGGATCCGAAGAGGGCGTGCATTCTAGCAAATCGGGACTGAAATGTTAACGAAGTTTACCCACCTGGACAGTTTCGCCCAATATCCTGCCTCCGTTTCGCAAAATCAGTGTCGCGCGGTTCGCTGCTAGCCCTCGTGCGATCAGGCTTTCCTGTACCGCAGAGCCCAGGACGACGACTTCTTGCCGGATTCAAACAGCGCACCCCGACACCGATATTCGTTCGCGGAAATCCTGACGAAAGTCTCTACTCCCCGAATACTGCCGCTGGTGGTCTGGTAGGAAGAAAGGATCGTTTCGTCGACGAAGGCCAGCACGCCATGCAGACGTCCCAGAAGATCATTGGACGCCTGCCAGGCAGTTGAATCTGCACCGGTTTCAACCGCTGCATATTCATAAACGGTCCGGTACTCTAGGTTCCGGTAGTCCTCGCCTTCGGTCGGGCTCAGTTTCATGGCGACCTCGTTGAAGCAGCGGTCACCGCGTTGGGTCACCACACTTTCTCCCTCCACGGTAGCAGGAACCGACTTCTCATTGACATAAACCCCGCTGACAACCCATGACGACTCCTCGACAAAATAGGAGTGCCCTGCCAGGAGTTTAGCCCTACCGATGAACCCGGCGCTACGCCCGACTACCCTTGCCTGAAGGTCGTCGGCTGTTTCTGGCCTTGGCAGGACGAGCGCCGGCTCCTCGAAAACCGGCGGACGCCGAAAGCTTTCCAGCCGACTCTTTCCCCTTAGAAACAGCTCGGACATGCTGTGTACGAAATTGTTTAGCCGATTTATCAATCCGTCTCCCCTCCTCTTCCAGGCCTGTACCTCTAGGCTGCCAGGTTGGAACGAGATGTTGTTTTCCGTTCCCGATCAGGTCAGATCTTCCCATTTGCCTGAGAGCGCTTCGCAACAATGGCCAGTTGTTCGCGTCATGATAGCGTAAAAAAGCCTTGTGCAATCGCCTAATTTTCATGCCCCGAGGGATCGAAACTGCCGCGCTTTTTCGACTGATCTTCCGCAGGGGGTTCTTGCCCGAATGGTACATGGCTGTAGCGGTGGACATCGGTGACGGTAGGAATGCCTGGACCTGGTCAGCACGGAACCCATTGCGTTTCAGCCAGAGGGCCAGGTTCATCATGTCCGCCGTTGTTGTTCCGGGATGTGCAGCGATGAAATACGGTATCAGGTATTGCTCCTTCCCGGCTTCTCTACTGTAACGGTCAAACATCTTCTTGAAACGGTCAAAGCTACCCATATCCGGCTTCATCATCTTCGACAAGGGACCCTGTTCGGTATGCTCTGGAGCAATCTTCAGGTACCCACCCACGTGGTGAGTCACGAGTTCCTTGACGTATTCCGGAGACTCAACGGCCAAGTCATAACGCAGCCCGGAAGCAATCAGTACTTTGCGAATACCGGGCAATTCACGCGCACGCCGGTAAAGGTTGACCAGTGCACCGTGATCAGTGTTCAGGTTGGTGCAGATCCCCGGGTAAACGCAGGACGGTAGGCGGCAGGCGGCCTCGATTTCAGGGTCCTTGCAGGCCAGCCGGTACATGTTCGCAGTGGGCCCCCCGAGGTCCGAAATCACGCCGGTAAAATTCTGCGAAGTGTCGCGGATCTTCTCAATCTCGGCAATGATTGAATCTTCGGATCTATTCTGGATAATCCGACCTTCATGTTCAGTAATCGAACAGAACGTGCAGCCACCGAAACAGCCCCGCATGATGGTCACGGAGTGCTGGATCATCTCGAACGCCGGGATCCGTTTCTTCGAATAAACAGCGTGCGGAACCCGACTATAGGGCAGGTCGTATACCGCATCCATTTCATCAGTCGTCAGGGGAATCGGAGGAGGATTAAGCCAGACGTCCTTGTCCTGGTGCTTCTGCACCAGCGCCAGCGCGTTGCCGGGATTGGTTTCGGCATGCAGAATTCTCGATGCATGGGCATACAGGACCGGGTCGTCGCGAACGTCTTCGTAAGCCGGCAAACGAATAACCGTCCGGCTTCGGTCGTTCCGTTTCAGCTGACGACGGAAGAAAATCACATTGTTTGCCTGTTTCGCCGGTGACGAGCAACCCGGGGCACTAGCCTGATACGGGTTCGATTCTTCTGTAACCTCGCCGGGTTCGTCGATCTCGGTCGAATCCCACTCGACCCAGCCATCGGGCAAGCTGGCCCGCATAAACGCGGTACCGCGAACATCACGGATATCCGTCACCCGCTGTCCCGCAGCAAGGCGGTGGGCGATTTCTACGACCTGGCGTTCACCGTTCCCGTAAACCAGCAGATCCGCGCGGGCGTCCATGAGAATGGATCGCCTGACCTTCTCTCCCCAGTAGTCGTAATGCGCGATACGGCGCAGGCTGGCTTCGATCCCACCAATTACGATGGGTACGCCGCGATAGGCTTCCCTGCAACGCTGGGAATAGACCAGTACACAGCGGTCCGGACGACTGCCGCCCTTGCCATCCGGAGTATAGGAATCATCCGACCGCATCCGGCGATCAGCGGTATACCGGTTGACCATGGAATCCATGTTGCCCCCGGTCACCCCGAAAAACAGGTTTGGTCGGCCCAGCACCGTGAAACTTTTCGCACTCTGCCAGTCGGGCTGGGAAATGATCCCGACCCTGAATCCCTGCGCCTCGAGCAATCGGCCGATCAGCGCCATACCAAAGCTGGGGTGGTCCACGTAAGCATCCCCGGTCACCAGAATTACGTCGCAACTGTCCCAGCCCAGGCGGTCCATTTCCGCCCGTGTCATGGGCAATTGCGGAGCCGAGCCAAAGCACTCTGCCCAGTGTTTGCGGTATGAGAACAGGTTTTTGCTGGTTTTTGGTAAGGCCATGCGGGAGCTACGAAGGAAGGAAATCGAGTCATTTTACCCTAAAACGAGCAAAACATTGACCGTTCAGGGTAATTAACGCGCTGAAGTTTCGGAAAATTGTCGGCGCGCGGCCTCATCAAGACCGTGGCCGAAATCATGACCGACGCATTCAGGGTCGCCATGCCAATTTACCGCATCGCCAGCCTGAACATTAGAGGGGATTCGGTAATCCGAAACATCAAGGTCATTATCCTGCCCGACCAGACCCGAAACATCCTCGGGTTGAACGTCCTGAAGAAGGCCGCTCCCTTCAGCTTTCTGATGGATCCACCGGCAATAATGCTGAGTCATTACGAGGCGCGCGGATCCTGAAATCACACCGGATCCTTGCCGGAATCAATAATCCAGAGGAATACATTCTTGGTCCCGGCATTACAACCAAACGCCTTCCCAGCTTCTATTAATCACCTTCAAATCCCGCAACTCTACGGGGTTATGCTATTCCTTACCGCCGCCAAGACCGCACAGTGTTTCCGTGGCTGCAACTCCGGCGAAAAGAACGTCAACACCAACGGTAATGAATGAATAACCGGCCTCCATATAAGGCCTGACAGCCTCTGTGGTCACCCCGAAATACCCCAGGCTGATGTTTTTCCGCTGGCAGCACTGGTATACCCTGTCGATGGCCGAAACCACTTCCGGGTCATTCAACTGACCGATCTTGCCAAGGCTGGCCGAGAGATCGTAAGGGCCAACCAGGATCGCATCCAGTCCAGGCAGGTCAGTAATTTCGTCGATCGCATCGACTGCATCGATATGTTCAGCCTGCAGGATAACGGCGACCTCGTTGTTTGCCTTCTCGACGTACTCAGAAAACCCTGCCCCATAGCGATGCGCACGCCCCAGCCCGACCCCGCGAGTTCCCAGCGGAGGATACTTGCACGAATCGATCGCCTTTTTGGCCTGTTCGACCGAGTTGATCTGAGGAACAATGATCCCCGCTGCTCCGATGTCCAGCATTTTCTTGATCCAGACATCGTCGCTGCAAGGCACCCGGATTACGCACGGGCACCGGTCACCCGCCGCCTGCAAGAGGGACTGGGCAACGGCTGAATCGAAAGCGGCGTGCTCGCAATCGATAAAGAGCCAGTCGAAACCGACATCTACCATAACCTCCACCACCTCTGGCGAAGGTAGTGTAATCATCGTTCCTATGAGCCTCTCGCCGCTGATCAGCTTCTGCCGGAACCCCATGCCATGATCTCCCCGAAGGATTGAGCCAAGGGCCGATTCTATCGACCGTACTGGCGGCAGGCAACCAGGACCGGGCATGGGTGCTGGCCCAATCAACCACGGTCTGGCTTTATTTTTTAAATTGGTTGAACTTCGCGTAAAATTGCAGCCCCCCGTTCAGGAATCTTTCATGAGCAGAATTTTTCTTTTATCAGAAATCATTTTCCTGACCATGCTGGCAGGAACCGCCCGTGCGCAAACACAGTGGATACCCTCGGAACTGTCCGACCCGACCATCGAAAAGATCAAGCAGCAAAGCATCGTCTATCATCAGTGCCTGGAAGGGAAAATCGCCGGGTTTAACCTGGTCGGGAACGATTCCAGAGATGCCGCAAACATTATCCTGAGGAAATGTGAAGCCGAACTCAGGGAAATACGGACCGTGTTGACGAACGCGAATGTTCCAGCGCCAGGTGCAGACCGGTACCTGCTCAGGAAACGCCACCAGGCCGCCAGAAAGGTTCTTCAATACATGATGTACGCCAAGAGTCGGGAACTCTCGAACTGAGGACTAAAAACGTACGGAGCCTGACTTGTAATCCACATGAAAAAGCCCCATTTCCTTGAATTCGCGGATTAACCGGAAAAAAACAGCTCGGCTCCTTTTCACGAATCGAACGTGCCCTCACCGAATAGCGATTGGCAGGCCCGGAGAATCCCCGAGGAGCGGGTATTCAACAACATTACCGAGACACCCTTATGAAATTTAACTTTACCACCCTGCCAGAAACGCTGGACATCGTTCACATCGCGTTTGCCAGCCTTGCGATATTTGAACTGATCCTGCTGGTCATCCTGTTGTGCATGAGCGTTATCGGCCTGCTGCGAAAAACCAGTCGTGCGGCAG
>DBZZ01000075.1:14664-29125 GCA_002311315.1 Methylococcaceae bacterium UBA1147
CTGCCGCAGTCGCACCCGAACCGGTCGCGCCGAAGCCAGTCGCTGAACAACCCGCGGTACCGACACCTGCCCGGCGTGAGCCAGTGAAACCAATTACACTGAGAGAAACGACACCCGATGCCGCGCTGCAGTTGTTGGGACTTTTGCAGCAAGAAGCCCGCTTCGTCGATTTTATCGAAGAGGATATCCAGTCTTTCTCTGATGCGGAAATCGGTGCAGCCGCCCGGATCGTGCACGAAGGGTGTCACAAGGTGCTCCACAACCATTTTCAAATCGAGCCGGTACACAAGCAGCCCGAAAACAGCCGGGTAACCGTTCAGGCAGGCTTTGATCCTTCAAGCATTCGCTTGAGCGGCAATATCGTCGGCAAGCCGCCATTCAAAGGGACCCTGGTTCATCGTGGCTGGAAAATCACCGACACCCGGCTGCCGAAACTTTCGGAGAACCACAACGTGAGCGTGGTTGCATCTGCCGAGGTGGAACTGTGAACGACTCCACCCGAACCGGGGAGCCGCGCTACTCGGTAGGGATCGACCTGGGAACAACGCACTGCGTTCTGGCCTCGGTTGACCTCAGGGACAGCGATGGCGAATCGATTACCCAGGAGGTCATGGCCATCCCCCAGTTGACGTCGCCCGGCGTTGTCGACACCAGAAGCCAGCTTCCCTCGTTTATCTATCAGGCTCACGACGATGAGCTTGCCTCCAGCGACTTGGTCCTGCCCTGGACCGATAAGCCCGAAGCGACGGTCGGCGAACTGGCCCGCCAACTGGGCAGTAAGACGCCGATCCGGCTGGTTTCCAGTGCCAAGAGCTGGTTGTGCCACTCGGGCGTGGATTGCCGGGCTGCCATCCTTCCGGTAGAAGCGCCTGAGGAAGTCGAGCGCATCTCTCCTCTGCAAGCATCGACCCATTACCTGGAGCACATGAAACAGGCATGGGATCACGCTCACCCGCAAAACCCACTTGAAGAGCAAGAGATTGCGATCACGGTACCGGCCTCATTCGACCCAGCTGCCCGGGAACTGACCGCGGAAGCGGCTCGAACCGTTGGTATTGGACACGCAATCCTGCTGGAAGAACCCCAGTCTGCACTTTACAGCTGGATTCAGCAGAGCAAGGGGACCTGGCGCGACCAGGTTGATGTCGGCGACATCATCCTGGTTATCGATGTCGGCGGGGGAACGACCGATCTTTCCCTGATCGCTGTCACCCAGGAAAACGGGAACCTGGAGCTCAACCGGGTGGCGGTAGGTGACCATATCCTGCTGGGAGGCGACAACATGGACCTGGCCCTGGCCTACACGGTCAAGGCCAAGCTGGAGGCGGAGGGAAAGATACTGGAACCCTGGCAGATTCAGGCCCTGACCCACGGCTGCCGGGACGCCAAGGAAGCCCTTTTCCTGAATCCGTCCCTGAATGAAATTCCGCTGGTCGTACCCAGTCGGGGCTCTTCCTTGGTCGGCAGCAGCATCCGAACGGAACTGATCCGCAACGAAATCGACCAGGTACTGGTGGAAGGTTTCCTACCCCAGGTCAACTCGGCTGACCGTCCCTTTTCACAAGCCCGAACCGGCTTGACTACGATCGGCCTACCCTACGCACAGGACGCAGCCATCACAAGGCACCTCGGTTTCTTTTTGACCCGGCAGCTCTCTGCAACAGACGACATTGCCGGCTACCAAAAATCCGATCATGCAACATTCTTGCATCCGACGGCGGTACTGTTGAATGGAGGAGTTCTGAAAGCGGAGGCCTTGACCGACCGGCTCATGAATATTCTCAACGGCTGGCTCGAATCGGAACAGGCGCAGCCTGCCCGACTACTGGAAGGGGCCGACCTGGACCTGTCGGTTGCCCGCGGAGCTGCCTATTACGGCTATGTTCGAAAGGGCGACGGGGTCAGGATTCGCGGCGGTACAGCGGCTGCCTACTACGTGGGGGTCGAAAGTGCGATGCCGGCGGTTCCCGGAATGTCGCCTCCGCTTCAGGCGCTCTGCATCGCGCCCTTTGGTATGGAGGAAGGAACCGAAACAGAATTACCACCCTACGAATTCGGTGTGGTCGTCGGGGAACCTGTCCGATTCCGGTTCTTCGGATCCTCAGTCCGTCGGGAAGACGAGGTCGGTACCCGGCTGGACCACTGGAATCCGCAAGACATCGAGGAACTCGATGAAATCGAAGTGATTCTGCCGCTTGAAGGCCATGAGGCCGGTGAAGTGGTTCCGGTTCAGCTCTGTGCAGCCATCACCGAGGTCGGTACGCTAAAACTCGAAGCTGTGGCAAAAGAGGGCGGTAAACGCTGGAAGATCGAATTCGATGTTCGCGCCAGTGATGAAACACCCCGGCCATCGTCTACTGGGACAGCAACCCCATCTACACCGCAGCAACCCACAACGGTCGCCGCTCTATCGACCAGCGAAGAAGCAGAAACCAGTGCCGTAGCGAACGACGAGCTTGTTCAGGAACAGGATTCCGAAGAACCGCAGCCAGAGCCTGAAACGGAACAACAGGAACAATCCTCCAGCAAGCGCTTCTGGTCGTTCAAGAACTCATAACTGGGTATTTCGGGGGAAGGCCTGCCTAGGCCTTTCCCCCGAAAGCGCAGGTTCCCTCACGTTGGCCCCATCCAAGCGTAGAGCCATTGATTCAAAGCCAGAGCACCGAATTCCGCAGATCATGAGTTCCCGTAAAAATTCGTCTCGTTTCATTGTCGGGATCGACCTGGGCACCACGCATACCGTCCTTGCCTATTCTGATACCGGGCAAGACAAGAATCCCCGGCTACAGATTCTTGAAATTGAGCAACTCGTTGCGCCTGGCGAAATAGCTGCCCGACCGCTGTTGCCCTCGACACGTTACCACCCCGCTGAGGGCGAGCTCTCGGATGACGACATCGGACTGCCCTGGCACAGCGAAGGCTTTGACGACCCCGCCGGCAGAACAGTGATCGGGGAACTGGCCAGGAACCTGGGTGCCAAAAGCCTGGGGCGAACAATCAACAGCGCCAAAAGCTGGCTATCCCATGCTTCCGTTGACCGCAATGCTCCCATCCTGCCGTGGGGAGCGGCCGACGATGTCATCAAGGTTTCTCCGGTCAGCGCCAGTGCCAGCTACCTCGCGCACGCAAGGGCAGCCTGGAACCGTAAATTCCCGGAACACCCGCTGGAAAAGCAGGATATCGTCATCACGATACCGGCCTCGTTCGATGAAATGGCCAGGACTCTGACCCTGGAAGCAGCGCGGCAGGCTGGACTCAGAGAGGCACGGCTGCTGGAAGAACCGCAGGCAGTGTTCTACGACTGGCTCTGGAACCACCGCAAGCAATTGAAGGAGGCGATCAAAAATATCCGGCTGGTGATGATCTGTGACATCGGCGGAGGAACCTGCGACTTCACACTGATCCGGGTCCGGCTGGAAAATGATGAACCCATCCTTGACCGGGTAGGGGTCGGTGACCACCTGATGCTGGGCGGCGACAATATCGATCTGACACTAGCTCACCTGGCGGAAAAGCGGCTGACTAATGGTAGCAAACCGCTTTCCACGGCCAATCTCTACCAACTCATCGAACAATGCCGCTCGCTCAAGGAAAAACTTCTTGGGCCGAATGCGGCGGAAGGTGGCAAGATTACCCTACTGGGTTCCGGATCCAGATTGATTGGCGGAGCCCAGTCGGTCGAACTGAGCCGAACCGAAGTTGAAAGCACCGTCCTCGACGGGTTCTTCCCACTCAGCAAACTGGACGAAACCCCTGACCGCAAACGCAGCGGGGTTGTCGAATTCGGTCTCCCCTACGTGGCCGATCCGGCCATTTCAAGGCACATCGCGGCATTCCTTCGCAATCACGAAAACGTGTCTCGCGAAGCGCTGGGCGGAAACGACAAAGATATTGTTCCCGATGCCATCCTGTTCAACGGGGGGATGTTTCGAAGCTTTCGGATCGCTGAACGCGTGATGCAGCTTCTTGCATCCTGGACCGAAAGAAAACCCCGACAACTGGAAAACACCAACCCCGAACTGGCAGTCGCCTATGGGGGAGTCGCCTACGGCATCGCCCGGCGCGGTGGGCATGTCCGGATTGGCGGCGGTTCGGCACGGCATTACTTCCTGCAGGTACACCACCGGAAAGGCAACCGGCAACAAGGGGTCTGCATTCTGCCGAAAGGAACCGAAGAAGGGCAGGAAATCCGGTTGACCGACCGGACCTTCCTGTTACGGTTGGGTGAGCCTGTGCGTTTCCACCTACTCTCGTCGACCGGCGAAACCGCGGTCGCGGCCGGGGAAATCGTCGACACCGATGATGAAAAATTCATTTCCCTGCCGCCGCTGGCAGTTACGCTGGACAGCCAGGCCGGCGACAGGCAGGAACAAATTGTCGAACTGGCCGCATCACTCACGGAACTCGGTACCCTGCAACTACAATGCGTGGCAAAAGAAAGTGACACGGATCAACGCTGGGACGTCCAGTTCCAACTTCGAGGCAGGAATGGATCAGACGCTACCGATTCGGCGCTGCCAGCCAATTTCAGTGTCGCCCGAAACCGGATTCTCGAATTTTTCGGCAATAAGTCCGAACAAAAGAACGCAAAATCTGTGAAGGGACTGCGGGGCGACCTGGAAAAATTGCTGGGAAATAGGAACGAATGGGATACGGCATTGATTCGCGAACTGTTCGGGATCTTTCTGGAATCGGCGAAAAACCGCCGGCGATCGGCTAACCACGAACGGGTCTGGCTCAGCCTGATGGGTTTCTGCCTGCGTCCAGGTTTCGGCGCAATTCTGGACGACTGGCGTGTTGATCAGGTCTGGAGGATCTACGCCCAAAACCCGCAATTCATTAACGAGACGCAGAACTGGACCGAGTGGTGGACCCTCTGGAGACGGGTGGCCGGTGGGCTCGACGACGCCCGGCAGGCCCGGATCTACAATGACATTGCCAAGTACCTGAATCCGGCTACGGCCCGCCAGGGCAAGACTGCGAAGGAAATCAGGAAACGAGGTTATGAAGGCATCGTGCGCCTGTCAGGGGTTCTGGAACGCCTACCCGTTGACCGGAAAATCCAGATCGGCCAGTGGCTGATCAAGCGTCTGGAGAAACCGAGCGAACCCGAACAAAGCTGGTGGGCACTCGGCCGGATTGCTGCTCGGGTCCCGTTCCACGGCAGTATTCACAATGTAATCCCACCAGAAACGGCTGCCAAATGGCTAGATTTTCTCCTCGGGCAGGACTGGAAAAAATCGCCCCATATCGGTTTTGCCGCCACCATCCTTGGGCGGCTCAGCGGTGATCGGGAACGCGATCTTAACCTAGTCGAGCGCGACAAGATTCTTTCAATGCTTCAGGAAAACAGGGCACCCAAGTCGTGGGCACGCCTCATCGAAGAGGTAACCGAGCTGGAAGAATCCGATGCCAAGCGCATATTTGGCGAAGCACTACCCCCGGGACTGAAACTGTTGGACTGACTGACCA
Organism: Methylococcaceae bacterium UBA1147; assembly: GCA_002311315.1. Taxonomy (GTDB): domain Bacteria; phylum Pseudomonadota; class Gammaproteobacteria; order Methylococcales; family UBA1147; genus UBA1147. The sequence goes on from DBZZ01000075.1 coordinate 20,137, forward strand.
ACCGACAGATCGGCGTTTCACTGGCAGGCCACCATTGCCCCCCTCTCGAATACCGGATCACTTCATCAATGATCGGTCAGTCTCAGCTGTACCCCGGGAGATCCTGCCCCCATTTGTCGTCTTTGAAGGGTCACCGGAATCTGCACGATGATGATAACCATTGTCAGCAACGCGACCAGCTCCATCTGAACCAGATACCCGGGTCATTCCCCGACGAGGAATCTCTTCCGGTGGCTACCTCGACTGGCTTCGCCGCTACCTGCGACCCCTCCTGCCATTTGATTGGCTACTGGTGTGTTTTGATTCGAATATCGGACATAACTTGGACAGGGAAGTTGGACTTGCACACGGCGGTATAGCCGGCCAATCCAGACTGGTAAATGGTAACTTCTTCATCGAAGCGGTCTGTTCCTCTCGTTCAAATTCCGCGAATCAGACATCTCCGGAGTGATCTTGAGCGGTCCGGAAGTAAGGTTGGTCGAGAATGTCAATCATGTAACGACTGGACATCAGAACGCCAGTGGACTAGAACATCCTATCCTACATAGAGGCTTTGGGTTGGGGCCGAAAAGCCCAATAAAGATTACGCTAACGCACGACACGCCAACAAACTGGTACCAGCGCAAATTCGCAACGCACTGATGGATCGATTGCAGCCGTTGGGTTCTCATTGCGGCGGCCGGTCGGGCAGCGACACAAGACTGCGTTTGCCAAACCCAAGACCCGCTAACGAACAAACTGCCGCGCTTCAAAACGAATCGATTTTGCCCGCGGGGCAGGGTGACTTAGAATATCTGGCAGAACGTGAATCTGATCCTTGTCATCTCCTTACCATCATCAATTCGGCCAACTCTTTTCTTGAATAGACCCAGCACAGGAATTGCCATCCTGTCACAGTCCAGAGACCCATCCCTGGTTCGCCAGTCTGGCGTCGCAGCTGTCGCGCTTGATGACCACCCTAGAATCCTCCGGATCTTTACAAACGCGTCAGCAGCCAAAGCCGGGGCTGCGCCATTGTTAACCCACATCACAAATCCGTTTGCAACGACCAAGTATTCATGAATCAAACAACAACCAACGAGTTAACGGAAGAATCCATCTCCGCATCTGTTTCCAATGTAACAACCCAAACGATCGAGTTGCTTTTCAAGCTGCTTCTGGATGTGATTCGAGTCCGACATCCAGAAATCGAACCGGTACTGCAGGGTGAAGCCACGGTTCCGGTCGGCAAACGACTCCTGCTGATGCGTTCTCTGCAGGCACAGGGAATCTGGTTCCAGTTGCTGAACCTGGCAGAGGAAAACTCGGGAATGCGCCGGCGCCGGGAAATTGAAACCCAACTGGGGCCAGACTTCGTACGGAACAGCCTGCCCCAGGTTTTGAAACAACTGAAAGATTCCGGAACAAGCGCTGAAGAAATCCAGTCGTTCCTCGACATGGCCAATGTACGCCCAGTGATTACCGCGCATCCAACCGAGGCAAAACGGATTACGGTTCTGGAGATACATCGGCGTATTTACCTTCACTTGATGAACCTGGAATCTCCTCGCTGGACAGAGCGTGAACGCAAGCAATTGATCGACCATCTTCGAAACGAAATCGACCTGCTGTGGCTAACCGGTGAACTTCGTATTGAAAAGCCGAGCGTCGGCCAGGAGGTCAGCTGGGGCCTGCATTTTTATCGGGATTCACTGTACGAACGTGTTCCGGAACTGTTCGAAAAACTGGAATGGGCACTGGACCGGCATTACCCCGGCTATTCGTTTCGACTTCCACCATTTTTCCAGTTTGGATCATGGATTGGCGGCGACCGCGACGGTAACCCTTTCGTGACCAACGAAGTGACCAGAGATACGCTGCTGGCCCATCGGATCACGTGCCTCGAACGACACCTGTTCCAGCTGCAAGACCTCAGGAACCATTTGAGTATCGGTCAGCATGCTGTCGACCTTCCTAACGCATATCATTCACGCCTTGCGCAAATGATATGCGATTCCGGCAACCAGGAGATCGTCGGGAAACGAAACCCGGGCGAGTTGTTCCGCCAGTACGCAGTCTGCTTGGTGGAAAAACTGAATGCGACGATCGAAATGACAACGCATTCAAATCCTGGTCCCAAAACTCGTGCCCCGGCTTATCGATCAGCCGACGAACTGATCGAGGACCTGGTATTTCTCGAAGATGCGCTGAATCAATGCCGCTGCGAATCCCTTGCCCGCACGCTGGTGCTACCGATTCGCCGCGCGGTCGAAATTTTCAGATTCAGAACCGCCAGCCTGGACCTACGGCAAAACACCACGGTCACGACCAACACGCTGCAGGCAATATGGGCACTAAGGACCGGCAATGACGTCTCCGACTGTCCCGACAAATTCTCGGAACCCTGGAAACAGTGGATTCTATCGGAACTGGTAGAACCTGGGACCAAGGTTCTTGAACCTGCCAATCTGCCCGAAAACGCACGCGAAACCCTGGCCCTGTTACAGATGGTGGCAGAAATCCGCGAATCGGTGGATCCCCAGGCATTCGGAAATTTCATCCTGAGCATGACCCAGTCGGAAGCCGATATCCTGGGGATTTATCTGCTGGCCAGGTATTCTGGACTCTTCAGCTCGGAAAGCTCACCAGCCTGTACTCTACCGGTCGTCCCATTATTTGAGACGATCGAGGATCTGAGAGCAGCACCCGCGATCATGCAAGAGTTTTTGTCCAGGACTCTGGTGCAGAATAGCCTTCAGCGGACCGGCGGGGTACAGGAAGTCATGATCGGCTATTCCGATTCAAACAAGGACGGCGGTTACCTAACATCGAACTGGGAACTCCACCTGGCTCAGACGCGCCTGACCCAGGTGGGCAAAAGCGCCAGTATCCCGATTTCCTTCTTTCACGGCCGAGGGGGGTCGATCAGCCGGGGCGGGGCTCCCTGCGAGCGAGCCATTGCTGCACAACCCTCCGATTCCGTACACGGACAAATGCGGATTACCGAACAGGGCGAGGTCGTTTCCTCCAAGTTTGCCAACCGGGGTACCGCCCTGTATCACATGGAACTGCTTGCTGCCAGCGTAATCGGACACTCGTTGCGGTCGGCTTCAGACCATCAAGAAAAGGATTGCGAGAGTTTCAGTGAGGCATTCCAGTTGTTGTCCGAATATTCGTTTTCGGCCTACCGGAAACTGGTCGAACAGCCTGGCCTACTGGAATACTACGAAGCGGCCAGTCCCGTTGAAGAACTTTCACTCCTGAACATTGGGTCGCGTCCGAGCCGGCGTTCCGGTGGCAGTTCACTCGCCGACCTGAGAGCCATACCGTGGGTTTTTGCCTGGACCCAGAACCGTCATCTGGTACCGAGCTGGTACGGACTTGGAAGCGCTCTACTGGCCTTTAAAGAGCAAAACGAGCCAAACACTGAAACCCTGTCAAGGCTGTTTAGGGATTCGAGACTATTTCGCCTGGTGATCGATGAAGCCGAAAAAACCCTGTCTCAGGTCAACCTCTCGATTGCCAAGGAGTACTCCGAACTGGTCACCAACGACAGGGTCCGTCAGCAGGTCTTCGGACTGATTGAAGAGGAATACCACCTGGCGGTTGAACAGGTACTCAGGGTCTCCGGAAGCAACCTCCTGGCCGAACGTTTCCCTCGCTTTAGACGAAAACTCACTCGCAGGTTGCCAACGGTCAACCTAATCGGCCGGGAGCAGGTACGTCTGATCCGACATTTCAGAAGCCTGCCGCAGAACGATCCTGAGCGGAAAAGGGTTCTGATCCCGCTGTTGATGTCAATCAACTGCATTGCCACCGGCCTTGGATGGACCGGATAAGAACAAAGGCCTCGGGAATCCCTAATGTTTCAACCGGCAGTCATTTCGGACCGGCGAAAGCCCCAGGGCAAGACCCAATAACCGAGTGACTGATCAGACATCGACCGAATTGAGAGGGTAATAAAAAAGGGGTGTTGACTGCCCGGTCACCACCCCCCTGGTTCTTTCCCGCGAGTCAGCGGGACAATCTGATTAGCCTGTGTAGTAGGCCTTGAGCTGATTCATGATTTCGTCCTTGTTGAAATTGGCTCCCATTTTCAGCATCGCGTCAGCAAACAGGCCCGCGATCTCGGTGATCGCTTCCACGGTCAACTGGTTGAGGATTCCGATACGGACCTGAACCGGTTCCGATAGGGTCGGCCAGATACCAAAACCTTCGGCACGGCAACCCCCTACCAACTCCTTCTCCCGTCCTGCCAGATCACCAGGCAAGTTCAGAACCAACAGGCTGGTCATGTTTGAAGTGACTTCACAACCCATGGCCTGAACAGCCTGTCTCAGGGCCTTTTCGTGGTATTCGTAATCTGCGGCTTTCTGGGCCCGGCCGTGGGTCAGCAGAATACGTAGAGCCTCATGGAAGGCTGCGATTGCATAACCCGAGTGAGTTCGGTGGTAACCACCGGCATCCACGTCCTTGCCATCCACGATACCCCAATGCCGTCCTTCAAGAACCGGGTGATGAACATAAGTATATGCACCGCGTTGCTTGACCACTTCGATCGCTTCGTCCCGGAAAGAAACCGGAGCATAAGTCAATGGCAGGCTTAATATCCCTTTCTGCGGACACGAGGCCCATGCGACGACGGCTGGGTAAGCATCGATATCGTAGTCGGCAACACCCAGGCTGGATACAGCATCAACAATACCCATTACGCCGTGCTTGGCACAGGCATCATTGAACCCCTGTAGATCATTGATGCGGCCACTGCCGGTTTCCCAGTGGGCCATGAATGCCCACATCGGCTTGTGTTCTGCAAGAGCTGCCTCGACAATATCGCCGCTAACCGACTGACCGTGGGCAACGTTCACGATCGTGACGCTTTCAGGCTGGGGATCGATAGGGTTCGCAGCCAGTTCCTCGCGGGTCGACGCTTTCATCCGGATCGACTGGCCATCGATACCGCTGAACGTCCCATTGGCGAAAGCAACGACCTTATCACCCGGCAAGATCATGCTGAAAACACAATCCAGGCCGCTAAACCCGGTTCCACCGACACCGTAGGTGTAGACATTCTGGGTACCAAACGCGGTCCGAAGCATTTTCTTGGCTTCGACCATGCCCCTGAGAACGTCTTTCTGCATATGATCCGCAACACCGCTCTGGGCAAATCTCTGAAGAACTCTTGGGTCAGTATTTCCGGGGCCGGGACCAGCTGCCAGCGTATTCGGGATTTCTAACGGCGGGAAAATCGACATCTAAACCTCCTAAAACTGTTAAATTACTGAAAACTAAAGAATCAATGGACTAGTTTTTCACCGGAAGTAGGAACCAGTCCCGGCCTGAGTCTATAAATCAAAATCTTAACTCTTAATGGTAGAATTTTTCGATCGATCAATCAATGAATTTCTCCCGCAAAGACTTTCAGGAAAGACGATCAGACAGCCAAGCAATTGCCAAAATGGCTGCAAACCCATAACTTGGCAGGGCATGAAAAACAGAAAATAGGTGCCCGGAGGTTTCCGGATATCCCCTTAATCTGATCTTCCGCGCGCCAAATTAGCGGTCCTGTAGCTACGCATTTTCGACAGCGACCAAAACCGTTCTCGGGCTCAACCGACCTTGGCGAGAACTTCCGCCATTGTCGTACCTAATTCGGACGGGGTCGGGGCGATGTGTACGCCACATTCCTTCAGAATCGCAACCTTTTCTGCGGCACTCTCACCACTGCCGGAAACAATCGCACCCGCATGCCCCATCCGACGCCCCTTAGGTGCCGTCAATCCGGCAATGTAGGCAACCAGCGGTTTGGTCATGTGATCGCGGGAAAAGTAGCCAGCCTCGGCTTCCTGCGGTCCGCCGATTTCACCGATCATCATCACTGCCTTCGTTTCCGGGTCCTGTTCGAACAACTCCAGAATATCCCGGTGTGAACTGCCATTGATCGGGTCTCCGCCAATACTGACCGAGGTGGTAATCCCGATACCTAGTTTTTTCATCTGCGACGCAGCCTCGTAGCCAAGGGTCCCCGAACGACCCACGATGCCTATGGTCCCACGCATGTAAATGTGGCCGGGCATAATTCCGAGCATAGCCCGTTCCGGGCTGATGGTACCGGAACAGTTGGGGCCGGTTAGGAGCATTTTGTCTTCCTTCTTGTAACGCCGCATGTAGCGTTTGACACGCATCATGTCCTGGGTCGGGATCCCATCGGTGATCGCAACGCAAACCTTGATGCCGGCGTCTGCAGCTTCCATCACGGAATCCGCTGCGAACGGCGGTGGAACGAACAGGATACTAGCGGTCGCTCCCGTAGCATTGACCGCGTCTTTGACCGTATTAAATACCGGCCTGCCCAGATGCGTGGTGCCACCCTTGCCCGGGGTTACCCCCCCGACGATATTGGTTCCGTAGTTGATCATATCCTGCGCGTGAAAGCTCCCGATCTTGCCGGTAAAGCCCTGCACGATCACAGGCGTTGTTTCGTCAATCATAATAGCCATGGCTTTTATTCCCCTGTGATTTTATTGTCCTACGGCCTTGTTTCGTTCTTCCACGGCCCTGTTTGCGGCTTCCGCCAGAGTCTCTGCGGTGATGATCGGTAACCCGCTTTCGACGATGATCTTGCGACCCTCCTCGACATTGGTGCCAGACAGGCGCACGATCAACGGAATCTTGATATCCAGTTTCTTGGCGGCACGAACCACGCCTTCTGCAACCCAGTCACAGCGGTTGATCCCAGCAAAGATGTTGACCAGCATCACGACCACATTGTCGTCATCGAGAACCAGACGGAATGCTTTCTCAACCCTGTCCGGAGTGGCTCCACCACCGATATCGAGGAAGTTCGCTGGCTCTCCTCCGGCCAGCTTGATCATATCGAGGCTGGCCATTGCAAGACCGGCTCCATTGATCATGCAACCGATGTCACCATCCAGACCGACGTAGTTCAGGCCCCGATCCGATGCAGCCGTTTCGCGGGGATCTTCCTGGGATTTGTCGCGCAATTCACCAATGCGCTGCTGGCGATACAACGCGTTTTCGTCGAATCCCATCTTGGCGTCCAGGGCGATCAGGTTGCCAGCCTTGGTAATCACCAGCGGATTGATCTCAACCATGTTGGCATCGAGTTCGATCATGGCTCTGTAGCACCCCTTGATCGTTGCAACAGCCTGGCTCATTGCGCTTTTGGGGATGTTCAATGCAAACGCCAGTTCTCTCGCCTGGAAATCCAGCATGCCGACAGCAGTCTCGACATAAACCTTGAGAATCGCGTCGGGATTGGATTCGGCAAGTTCCTCAATTTCCATCCCGCCTTCCGCCGAAGCAATGAGCACTACCCTCTCATGGGCGCGATCAACAACCAAGCTAAAATAGATTTCGCGGTCAATGTCAGTACCCGCTTCAATGTAAAGCCGGGAACAGATTTTCCCTTGCGGACCGGTCTGGTGGGTCACCAGTGTCTTGCCTAGCATTTCATCAGCCGCGGAAAAAATCTCGTCATCAGTCTTGCAAATTTTGATACCGCCGGCCTTACCCCGTGCTCCGGAATGAATCTGCGCCTTTACTGCCCAGACCTCACCGCCGATTTCCTTGGCCCGATAAACGGCCTGCTCTGGGCTATAAGCCAACCCGCCCTTTCCGACAGGCACTCCATACTCTGCCAGAATTTCTTTTGCCTGATATTCATGGATGTCCACAGCATGCCACCTCTCGTGTAATTAAATTGCCGACTTGGCCGCAATCGCAGCGGCTGCACGAACCACATTATCCGCCATACGGGCAGAAGCCGCGTCAATCAGCCGGCCGTCAAGTGATGCTGCACCCTTGCCCTGTGCAGCAGCTTCTTCAAGAGCGACAAGAATACGTTTGGCCTTGTCGACTTCTGCTGGCGGGGGTGAAAAAACATCGTTTGCGAGTGCTACCTGGGAGGGATGGATCGCCCATTTGCCTTCCAACCCGAGAGCCGCGGCACGTTTCGCCGCCAGCACATAGCCATCCGGGTCTTTGAAATCACCAAACGGGCCGTCAATTGGACGAAGCCCGAATGCACGACATGCAACAGTCATGCGAGTCAGCGCTGCATGCCACTGGTCTCCCGGATAGTCAGGATTCAATCCGCCGATATTGGTGGTTCTGGCGCGGTTGCTCGCAGCGTAATCCGCGACCCCAAAGTGCAATGCTTCAAGACGCTTACTGGACGTGGCGATGGCCTCGACATTGGCCATGCCCAAGGCCGTTTCGATCAGGCATTCGATGCCGATTTGCTTCTTCAATCCCATGGCTTCCTCGATCTGGGTCAGCATCGCGTCCACCATATAGACGTCACCCGGCGTTCCGGTTTTCGGAATCAGGATGGTGTCGAGATTTCCCCCGGCCTGCTCGACCACCTCAACAACATCACGGTACATATAATGCGTATCGATCCCGTTGATGCGAACGGACATGGTGATTCCATGGCCCTTCCAGTCGAGATCGTTCAGCGCTTCGATAACATTCTTGCGTGCCGGAATCTTGTCATCCGGCGCAACCGCATCTTCGAGATCCAGGAAAACAAAATCGACACCGGTTTTTAATGCTTTTTCAAACATTCCCGGGTTGGACCCCGGCACGGCAAGTTCACTACGCTGTACCCGCTGCGTTGCGGGCTCGTATCGTGTATGACTCATTAGATGGTTACTCTTTTGTAGATGAAGGTTGTTGAAAATACCGGCCTTAAATTTAAGGCCGGTATTCTCCAGACGAGCCGCTCAAATGTCAAATTAGGAACCTAAAAACCAAAACCCGAGATCCCTTTCTAACTGTCCAGAGACAAGGGGTTTTTTACTGTTTCCGGGGTCGCAGACCGTCTGTCGGACAAGGTGTTTTGAAGCTCCGAAAGAGCGTCGGAAGCGATCTGCAGACCACCCCGTCGCCGCCATCAATTTGGTCCTGAAAGTTGGCTGATGGTATTCTCGCTTCCTTTTAGCCAACAGGGGTTGGTGGTGAACAAACCAAAAGTAATCGTGACCCG
>DBZZ01000034.1:0-6003 GCA_002311315.1 Methylococcaceae bacterium UBA1147
TCCTTTCCGTCTCTTCTTTCCGTTCTTGTACCAAGAAGTCATAAGTCCATTTACCACATCATCCTTGTAATGTTCCTCTAACTTCTTCTGTCCGAAGTCGTACCAGTAAGTCCAAAGTCCATCTTGTTCACCATCATTCCAGTTTCCTTCCTTATACTTTTGTCCGTTCTCGTACCAAGAAATCCATATTCCATCTAACTCCCCATCCCTTTGGTTTCCCTCCATTTCCTTCTGTCCGTTCTCATGGTATTTGGTGATTAACCTTTTTCTCTTCCCAAAAATCTTATCTAACAGTCCCATAACAACCCCCTAAACACTTCTCATTAGTCGGTACACAGAACCTTCCTATTGGACTTCCACACCATCCTTGAACGTCTCGGTTTTGGTGATGTTTCCATCTTTGTCCCAGTCAGTCCAAAGTCCGTCTTCTTCACCATCCTTATATTTTCCTTCTTGTTTCTTCTGTCCATTTTTGTACCATTTAGTAGCATGTCCGTCTCTCTTCCCACCCTTATATTTTCCCTCGTGAAATTTTTTTCCGTTCTCATGCCACCAAGTCCAAAGTCCTTCTAACTTCCCATCCTTGTAGTGTTTCTCTACCTTCTTTTGTCCATTTATGTACTCCTCAACGTACACCCCAGTAAATCCAACTTCGGTGTCTAGTTCGTACTTAATTCCGTTTCTGTTTTGTAGGTACGTGACTACCTTTTCCTCCTTAACCGTCGTTTCCTCCGTAACTAGTTTTTCCACCTTAACTTCCTTTAAACCCGAACACCCCGTCAAAAGGACTAACGATAGAACGATGTAAAGAACGTTTTTCATTTCACACAACTCCCTAAACGTTTCTTGGTATTCTTGGAGGAAGACGATTGTATGAGGGTTTTGGGGTTCATATCTTCGTCAAATCTTTGTAAGTGAACTTTGTAAGTCCTTGTTTAGAACCACAATACCTACAAACTTTGTAAAAGATAATTTTTGACAGAAACTAGTAAACACGTGGGGTACAGGAGTTTTAGTTGGTGAAAAACGATTGTACTCGAATTGCAGTGGCCATCTAAACCCGGTAGGGTATTCGCGTCTTCAGGATCATTCTCGAATACCGACACGGGCAGACATGCCACGGGTGATGTCCAGGACACAAAGTATGGAAACAGCCAACGGACAGCGGCTCGACAAATGGCTCTGGGCCGCACGTTTTTTCAAGACCCGCAGACTTGCAACAGAAGCCATCACCGGTGGCAAGGTCCATCTGAACGGCCAGCGCAGCAAGCCCGGCAAGGAAATCAGGGTTGGCCACCAGCTTTCGATTTCCAAGGGGGTGTACAGCTGGGATATCACCATTTCCAGATTGTCGAAGCAGCGCAGACCAGCCAGCGAGGCCGCTCTATTGTACAACGAATCCCCGGAAAGCCATGCCCGCCGCCAAGCCCAGATAACTCAGGAAAAGACCCAGGAAGGACCGCTATTTCACCCTGAAGACCGCCCGAACAAAAAGCAGAGAAGACAGATCCATCGCTTCAAGAGAGGCTGACGAATCCGTCTCAGATGCAACTGGTGGGCTTTGGTAATCCGGCGATCTGGCAGGCATGTTTCAACGGGGCCTCGGGGAAAAGGCTGTAAAGATAGCGGGTATTCCCCTTTTCGTTCCCCAGTTTCTTCCTGATTGCCTTAACGAACAAACGGTTGTTGGGCAGGTGTTGATAACGAGAATAATATTCGCGAATGAACGACACAATTTCCCAATGAGCCGGGGTCAGTTCAACTCCGGCGAGGTCGGCCAGTGCTGCAGCCAACTCTTCGGTCCAACCTTCACGTTCGACCAGGAAACCTGCATCGGTGATTTCGTAGTTTTTTCCCTGGATTTCGACGTGGGGCATCAATGGGACTCGCAATGGCAAATAGCTATGGTCCACCGGCAAAAACCCAGGGACCGTCAACACCGTATTCCAAATCGGCCTGACAGCAGTGACCGCTTAATTCAACCATAGCCCCGCCACCCTCGCAACCAGCTCAAACCCCTGAGGAATGTTTCCTGACCAAGCGCCAACCCCAACAATCCGCGGGTTGACGACAGGTCGTAAAATGATAGTCGGCCGATCGGTACCGGTTTCAGCTCCAAACATACCCATCACCAACGCGGGAAGTTATCATTAGTCCCCAGTAATCGAAATCCACATCCTGCCCGGCGAAGCCTCACATCGTGCTTTTGACCACGAAACAGGACCCGCCGGAGCAAACAAAAACCATGAGAAGATCAAAGGCTGGATTCGCACCTGCGACAGTCGCGTCATTGGCGCTGGCAACTATCGGCTGGGGCGGTTCGATCGCATCTGCCGCAACCTTCAACCTCACCGAGGTCGCCCCGGGCATTCACTTTCACCAGGGTCGTCAGGTGGCACTGGATTCGCCAGAACGGGATGACATTGCCAATATCGGATTCATCATTGGCGAACGCTGCGTGGCAGTGATCGATACCGGAGGATCGATTGCAACGGGCCGGAAGCTACGCAATGCACTGAGATCGGTGACCAGAAAACCGGTCTGCTACGTAGTGAACACCCATGTTCACTACGATCACCTGCTGGGAAACCACGCTTTCGCAAGCGACAACGCACAGATTATCGGTCACCGGCGGCTTCCTGCCGCCGTTGCCAACAACCGGACTTTCTTCCTGGCATCCTTTGCCAACGAACTGGGCCATCACAAACAACCTGCCGTGATCCACGATCCGGACGTCACGGTCGAAGAAACAAGGATTCTTGACCTCGGGAACAGGAAGATCAGACTAGATGCTCATTCGACATCGCATACCGATAACGATCTGACCGTATTCGATCTCAATACAAATACCCTGTGGGCTTCCGATCTGTTGTTTACGCAACGTATTCCTGCCCTAAACGGAAGCATCAACGGCTGGATCGAAGAAACCCGAAAGCTAGCAGCCAGCAGGGTCGATCGGATGATTCCTGGACATGGAGCCATACCCGCGGACTGGCACGCCGCAGTCAGGGCTCAGATGCGGTACCTGGTATCACTTCGCAATGAAATCCGCCGGATTATCCTCAAAGGGGGATTCCTCGAAGATGCCCTGGTATCGGCAGGCGATGGTGAAAAAGAACGCTGGCTTCTGTTCGACCAAAACCACAGGCGCAATGTCAGCCGGGCCTTTGCCGAACTAGAATGGGAATGATGCGGTGAAAATCCGTCTCCCAACCTGATTGCCTGTGAACTTTCCGCGCAATCGCTGCCACCGTCTGCTCATTGCACAGTGCATCCAGACCCTGTAGATCGCCAGCAACTGCGCAGAACGGTATTCCTCCACATCGTTTTACGTACTGAACCCGACGTCAGCGACTCCCGGATCCATTCACTTACCGGAGACCGTCGGCGGTGTAGGCATCGGTCTACATCAGGATCTCAAAATACCTGGACGCCCCGGTATCGTTACCCGAAAAAGCCAGAATACCGTGGGTATTAGCGACCTTCACCGCTGGGCCAACCCGTTGAAAGAGAATATCAGCCGGGACCGGCTTTGCCGACAAGGTTTCTGCCGTAAACGAGGCCATGGATCGGTTCAGCATGGAAGCCGCTCGGCTGTTTGCAGACCATCTCGCCAGTCACTGACCCGGGATCTGGAATACCCCCTCGACCTCACTTTGAGCCTGACGGACCTGCCCCATTGACTACAGAGTCTTGACCACCCGAACAGGCACCGCAGTCCCCCATAACCTGGAAACGATCGTATGGGTTAAGACAGCATCCCCACTGGAAAGGACTTCGAGCCCACCCGTCTGTTTCCGGTCCGCTAGAAGCTTGCCGGCATCCAACTGACGAAACACCTCTCGACTCACCGGGAGCCCGGTGTCGAGAATTTCGATTTCAGGGTCCACCAGCTCCCTGATCAGGGGAAGTAGGAAGGGATAGTGCGTACACCCAAGAACCAGCGTATCCGCGCCCCCGGCGAGCAGCGTGTCGACATAACCTTGCACTAATTCACGGGTCCTTGGTCCACTTAGATCGCCCGCTTCCACTTGTTCAACCAGGCCCGGACAAGACTGGGAAATGATGCGTACTTCCCGACCGAAGCGGGCCTGCAAGCGGGTAAACTTTCCGCTGTCCAGCGTGCCGGCCGTGGCGAGTATGCCGACAACACCGCTCCGTGTTAAGGCAGAAGCTGGCTTGACGGCCGGTTCCATCCCGATCACGGGGATCGAATAGGTGGAACGCAGCCGGTTGATTGCTGCCGCCGTGGCCGTGTTGCAGGCGACCACAAGTGCCTTTACCTGGTGCCGAACCAGGTACCCGGACAATTGCATGACCCGTTGCTCCACTTCCTCCAGCGACTTGGACCCATAGGGCGCATGGGCCGAATCGGCAAAATACAGAAGCCGTTCACACGGCATTTCATCGGCAAGGTGTCTGGCAACAGACAAACCCCCCACACCCGAATCGAAAATTCCGATCGGTGCATTGCATGGTCGCTGGGCATCGATTGATCCAATATCTGACATTGCGTCGATCATGATGAATCAGGACGGGTCGATTGTTCGATGATTCCCCAGTGCTCCAGATACCTGCTGCCGGCAAAGTGGGACGGCAAACCGCCAGTATCAACTTCCTCCCCAGACCGGTAAGTCTGACGATAGAAACCACCTTCCGGATGTGTAAGAAGGCCCAGTGCCTGCTTCCATTGATCAGCGGTGAATCGGTCGTCCATTGATATTCAGCGCGGGTTTGTGCGAAAGGCCCAGACAAGAATCATCCGACCCAGGATCGACAAAACATTATTCCGGCTGCCACAGAATGCTTCCATTCCATCCTAGCGATGCGGATGCATCTTGCGAAGCTGGTCAAACAGGACCATCCACGCGCCGGCGATTCCAAGCAGACTGGAAACCGCACACAACCCGATCATTCGATAGAGTCCGAGGTGCGACAATTGGTAATCGGCATCGTACAGCGATGACAAATGCCGTATCGGCTCTTCGAAAGACGCCAATATCAGGGTCGCCAGAGCAGCCGCCAGGATACCACCCACCAGTCCGTACCAAAATCCGCTGTAAAGAAAAGGCCGCCGGATGAACGCATCAGTGGCCCCGAGCAGCCTGGCAATGACAATTTCTTCATGCCGTGTGCGCAATTCAAGCCGGATAGTATTGCTGACGACAAAAACCACCCCCACTCCCAGCAGTAGGCTGAGCATCTCAACCCCGCGCTCGACAAACTCCATGATGCCCCGAAGGCGCCTGATCCATTGCAAGTCGAACTGCACGAAATCAACTTCCGACATTCTCTCCAGGTCGCGGCTAAGCCGGGCCAGCTGATCTGGATCAAGCGCTGACCGGGAATCGAACTGGATCAGCGCCGGCAGCGGGTTTTGATCAAGAATGCCGATGGCAGCGGAAAACCCGCTGTATTGCTTAAATTCGTCGAGCGCCTGCGCCTTTGTAATCAGCCTGACAGACATGATTTCTGGACGCTTCAGTAGGCCGCCGGCGATGCTTTCTGCCTTGACGTCACTCACCGCGGGCCGCAGGAAAATTGTGACCTGGTTGGAATCGACAAAGCCGCTGCTCAGTAGACGGGCGTTGTCGACCAGGACGTACAACACGGTCGGAAGCGACAGGGCGACCGCCACGACAAGCCCCGCAGTCAGTGTCGAAAAGGGCTTTTTCACCAGCCGGCCCAGGCTGGAAAAAAAGCCCTGCGCATGAGCGCTGGCAAAGACAAACAGCCGACTCGGAAGACCCCGGCGACCCGAGATCTCTGCACCGCGTTGCCTTGGCCCAGCCGGCATCATGAACCGGTTCCGGCGAGATAACCGGCCTCCAGCTGCAGGACTCGATAATCCATGCTGGCGATCAGTGCCAGGTCATGACTGGCAATCAGAAAAGTGACCCCGACCTGCCGAAACTGCTCGAACAGGACCATGATTTCCGCGGCCAGTTGGGGATCCAGATTACCGGTAGGTTCGTCAGCAAGGATCATCCGGGGTTTGTGAAC
>DBZZ01000034.1:6138-14991 GCA_002311315.1 Methylococcaceae bacterium UBA1147
GCCGCGCGAACCCGCCTGCCAACCTCGCGGTAAGGATAATCGCCAATCAACAGCGGCAAGGCCACATTATCGTAGACCGTTCGATCGTTCAGTAACCGGTAGTCCTGGAAAATCAACCCCAGTTTTCGTCTCAGGAACGGAACCTTCCTGGCCGAGGTCCGACCCAGGTTCTCACCATCGAAGATGATCTGACCGCGTGATGAACGCTCGATCAGCGCCGACAGCTTCAGTACCGTGGTCTTGCCTGCCCCGGACCGTCCAGTCAGGAAAACCATTTCACCTTCTCCGATGTGAAAACTGAGATCGAGAAGCGCTTCCCCGCTGTCGCGGTAGCGTTTACTTACATGGTCGAACTGCAGCACTTTTACGCGAAAAAATTATCAATGTTCGGGTTCTTCGGAAAACAGGGCTTCAATGAAGTTCTCTGCATTGAAATCCTGCAGGTCATTGATTCCCTCACCGACGCCGACGAAACGAATCGGTATCTCCATCTTCCGGGCCAGGGCAAAGATCACCCCTCCCTTGGCCGTACCGTCTAGCTTGGTCAGCGCGATGCCAGTCAGATTCACGTACCGATGAAAATGCTCCGCCTGTGACAACGCGTTCTGGCCGGTTCCCGCATCAACGACGAGCAACACTTCATGCGGTGCGGCGGGATCCAGTTTTGCCATGATCCGCTTGACCTTTTTCAGTTCCTCCATGAGATTATCTTTGGTATGAAGACGTCCAGCCGTATCGGCAATCAGAACATCAATCCCGCGCGCCTGGGCCGACTGCAGAGCATCGTAAACAACCGATGCAGAATCGGCTCCGCTATGCTGAGCGATCACCGGTACATCGTTTCTTTCGCCCCATATCTGCAACTGTTCCACCGCTGCGGCCCGGAACGTATCGCCAGCTGCCAGCATGACGCTCAGACCACGCATTTGAAGGCTCTTGGCCAACTTGCCGATTGTGGTCGTTTTCCCTACCCCGTTCACCCCAACAACCAGGATGACAAAGGGTTCACCGGTTGATTCGATGCTCAGGGGTACATCGCAGGGCTTCAGAATATCCAGCAGGTTTTCCCGCAGGGCCAGCTTGAGTGCATCGGAATCCCCCAATTGGTTCCGCTCGACGCTGGCCGTGAGCTTGTCAATAATCTCGCGCGTCGCGTCGACGCCGATGTCGGCCAGCAGAAGGGTTGATTCAATGTCCTCGAGCAATTCGGCATCGATCTCCTTCTTGCCCAGCGGGATGGCCTGGAACACTGCGCTTAATCCTGAACGCGTGCGGCCGAGCTGGCTGCTTAACCGCTGGTACAGGCTGACCGGCTCGACCGCAACCTCAGGTTCTCCGGCCCCTTCGGACAACGCATCGGCAACGGCAGTGTCCGCGGTTCCCGACTGCAGCTCTTCTGCCGGCAAGGCGCCCTGCCGGCTACTCCAGAAATCGATGTAGAGCAGTAGCATCAGTAGCAAGGCCGCAACGCTGCTGTGCCCAACCACGACCGCCACGGACAGACCTTCGACAACCGAGGCCACCCCAAGGCCCACTTCGACCAGCAACAGAACGCTAAGCAATACCCCCGATTTACGGAGTTTCCTGCGGTACCTCGACGAACTGATGGCCACTGCCAGTCCGCCCAGCGCCAGAAACGAAACCACGGCTCCAAGACGATGGGTCCAGTTGATGGCAACTCGGGCCCCGTGACTGAGAACGCCACCCTGGTAATCCAGGCCAGGATCCAACATCGGCGAAAACCCGGCCAGGTAATCCGCTTGCGGCCACCAACTACCGAGACAGACTGGAAAATCCGGGCAGGCCATTCCAGCGTAATGCCCGCTGACCCAGTTACCCAAGGCGATTTCCACGACCACCAGCAAGAATGAAAACCGGGCCCAAAAACCAATCCCGACTGGCTCCCTGTCAACGCTCAACCCGGAATTGACCCGCAGAAAGGTCCAGAATGCAAACCAGCAAACCAGCAAGGCAGTCAGGTGATCGGCCATGACAACAACCGGCATCAGCTTGAACTGCAGGAGCCACTTGTTCAGAAATATTTGCAGTGTCACTCCACCTAGCAGCAGGGTGGAAGAAAGGATTGCAACCTTTCGATGCACGCGAACGAAGAAGGATCCCAGCCACAGCAGGCTGACCAACAGACCGGTAAGACCGATCAGGACCTGGTGCAAGACCGAAGCCAGCACCTTTTTGGAAAGGGACTTCGACCCGCTATCCGGCGCAGCTGCCTGCTCCATCGGTTGTCCCGTCCCGAGCAGTGTTTCCAGGCCTCCGCAGACCGGCCAATCCGAACAAGCCAGGCCCGCATCCGATACGCGGACAAGGGAACCTGCAACGACGACGCTGAAGGTTAGTAATACAACCAGAAATGTGAGACCTCTGAACATATCCGTTACTCGATTATAAATTTGTTTTTATCTGTTCCAGTCCGGCCTTCCGGCCCGACGAAAAACAGTCGAATCCATTTCGGACTCTAGGTTTTACTTTTCCCGCAACCGGTCGGCAAAAAGAAACCAGGCGTTCATCAAACCGCCCAGGCCCCATTTTGAAATCATCTGCTCGGCATCCACCACCTTCGCTGACACGATCACCAGCGCGTTAATGATTCACCTGTCCTGGCGCGGAGCGCTGTGTTTTCACCCATTGTGCGTATTCGTTTTCGATCCTTGCATCGACGACAAAGGATTTTATCCCATCAACCGTGCCGTTCGCCGGGCTACACTGGCCGCGGTAGATTCCCGGTTTATCGGCCCTAAGCCAGGATTCATGAGACACCTCAGCGACCGTATTCACACCACCCCAGTCAAGTCCTGAAACCGACCACATGTGGGAGACAGCAGAAGCCGAAAACGACAGCCAGACCTTCCTTCCGGCTGGGATGATCATCACCTGACCGGCAACCGATCCGTCTTCCGGCGCGAAAGTAACCCCGTCCACCACGTAGCCATAGCCGCCACCGCACTGATCGACCGTGACGGTAACGCTGACATCAGCGGCGAGTTGATCACCCGTGAACATCATCTGGCGAACGGCTAGCATAGCCGTGCCGATCAGGATCACGAACGGAATCAGTGCCCAGAGGGATTCCATCGCTGCATTTTCATCAAAAGCAGTAGCGGACCCATCCCGCAACTGGCGGTGATGGTAGAACGAATAGAACATGAGCGCGAAAACAACCAGCCCGATAGCCAGGCAAATCCAGAGCATAAAGAAATGCAGATCAACCCGATCCGGGGAAACCCTTGACATCTCTTGCGGCCCATCGGCCCCGATCCCCGCAACAGGCCATGCGGCAGATGTGAAAAACGTCCAGAGCCTGTCCCTGGCTTTGTTCACCGAGCAATTCCTCTTTTCAAATGACGCATGTCCAAACTTTCATTACCGTTTCAGTTAGGGAACGCTCAGAAACCAGAAAACCCGGCATTGACCGGGTTTCATTACTTTCCATAACGACTGGAGAAACAGGAAAACAGTCCGCTTCGAAGCAGCGATACGATATCCCACTCGCCGGGCATACAGAACCTTGTTGCCTGTTGGTCCGGTCCGGTTTCTGGAAACCGCCAAAGGAGCGTTTCAAGTTGAATTTGTGCACGCCACTGGATCTGTTCGAAAAAGTGCCGTTACGCCGGCGACAAGCAATCAGGCCTAGCCGGTAAAATCTAACGCAGTTGGGATTCTTATACAAGAATGGGGCAAGATTTTCTACTCTTCCCGCTCTTTTGGTTCCTTAGAGGCTAAGGGCTAAACCAGATCGCAGAAATCCACCAACCAATCCTCTCCCTTCACGGCCAAGCAGGACAGTTCAATCCTGAACCCAGTGATCCAGTTCGAAACACCCGGCCAGAGCAGCCCTTTCCCGATCGTCGATGAAAGGCACAAACCCGAGGCAGGGTGCAGGGATTTCTTGGCTCAGGCTTTCCATGTTTTCTTCCAGGTAGTCAAAACCGGGCTCCGTAAGGTTGCCGACCCAGCCTGCAAGAGTACAACCCGAGCGCTCGATTGCGCACGATGTCAGGAAGGCATGGTTCAGACAACCCAGACGCAAGCCGACAACAAGAACCACAGGAAGCCCCAAAACGGTGGCCATGTCGGCCAGCCGGTCGTTCGAATTGAGCGGTACCTGCCATCCGCCAATACCCTCGACAAGCACAAATTCCGCAAGCCCCTGGAGAACACGAAAACGATCAACGACTTTTTCCAGCCGGATCTCCCCCCCTTGTCGCCGGGCTGCGATATGCGGCGAAACCGACGGCTCGAAAGCGTACGGGTTCACCGTTGAGTAGTCGATATTAATGGATGAATGAGCCTGCAGCAGAACTGCGTCTTGATTCCTGAGTGAAGGTCCTTCCCGATAGCAGCCCGAAGCCACCGGTTTCATGCCGGCAACCCGAAGCCCGTGCTCCTTGAGGTTTGCCATGATCCCCAGCGAGACCTGGGTTTTCCCGACTCCCGTATCGGTGCCGGTAACAAACACGCCTTTCATCCGCGCCATGCGATTCGCTCCCGGTCAGCTGGTGGCCGGGAACATTTCCCCAAGATCAGCTCAAAAGTGGCGGTGATTTCCTTTCCTCCTTGCCGGCCCGGGTAGCCGTCAATCACACGCCTGATCTTTTCCTTCCCGGTCAGGGTGCGTGGCCGATCGCAGGTCACATTCTGGGCGCCAATCCCCTTCAATTCACGCATCAGTTCCAGTACTCCCCCGTACACTACCCTGATGGCCTCACATTCCAGGCTTTCGTTGATCAAGCCGGCCCGCAACATCGCCTTTTCGATCTCCGATTCAGCGGCAAAATGATTGACATGGCTGTGCATGTCGACCTGTCTCCAGGCGGCACGCAGTTCCGATAGCGTTTTCGGGCCAAAAGTGCTGAAGACGAACAGCCCTTCCGGTTTCAGTACCCGCGCCACTTCACCAAATAGGCGTTGCAGATCACGGCACCATTGGATCATCAGGTTCGAAAATACGAGATCTATGGAGTCGTCAGCCACAGGCAGGTACTCGGCATCGGCACAAACATAGGCTGTATCGACAAGTTGTCCCGCCCGTGCTGTGCCAAGCATCTGCGGCGCGATGTCCAGTCCGGTCACGTTTGCCTGACGTTGTTGCAACTGGCGCGTGCAATAGCCGGTGCCGGAACCAAGATCGAGGATCTCCGCCCGGTCGGGCAAGGGTACCGCCGACAGGCAACCCAACAAACGGTCACCGATGCCCCGCTGCACCACTGCCCATTCGTCGTATCCGCGGGCGGCGCGGCCAAACGAAGCGCGGACCAGCGATTTGTCAGCAACCTGCTCCACCGATGCTGAATCAGGCACCATGCCCTGAACTCCCGTGTTTGGCGAGAAAAGCCAAGACCGCCGTCAAGCATTGGTCGCGGTGGGTAATGAATGGAATATGCCCTGCCTTGCTGAGTACATTCACTTCAATCGAGGAATTCAGACGGCTGATCGACTCCCCGACCGCGACCGGCACCAGGGCGTCCCTGGCACCCAGTAGGACCAGAACCGGCTGAAGCAATATTCGCAGCCGGTCACGCAGATCGGCGGACAGCAGAATGTCCACGCCGGCCGCCAAGGCATCCGGATGCGGCGGATAGTCCTTTAACCAGTCTTTTAAATAGGAGTAAACCTGGCGCGAATTTTCCATTTCCATGGTCTGCAACTTGAGGAACCGCAGCAAGGTTAGTTCGGGATCTTCCCGCAGGTCACGCTGAAAGTCCCGAAGAACATTTCTTTCCATGGCGTGCGGCCAGTTTTTTCCGGCACTGAACCTCGGATTCCCGGCAATCATCCCGATACTCCTGACACGGTCCGGGAACACGCCACTCAGAAACAGCACCAGCGTTGCCCCGAGGGACCAGCCAATCCAGTGTGCCTTTTCCGACACCGTGGCCACCAGCAAGTTTGCTATGCTTTCCGTAGACCAGTCAACCAGCATCGGGCTTCTCCCGTGTCCCGGAAGGTCGACAATGGTCACGCGGTAGGTTTGCGCAAGCCGTTCTGCAAAATCGCGCAGCAATCCCCCGTGCATTCCCCAGCCATGAACCAAAACCACGTCTTCACCCTGTCCGAAGGTTTGGCAGAAAAGCCGGCTGCGGTGAGAATCAATCACGGATCTCGCCAATGGCACCGGCCAAGCCTTCAAGCAAGCGTTCAACCTGCACAGCCTCATGCTGTGCAGAAAAAGTGATCCGAAGCCGGGCACTGCCTTCGGCAACCGTTGGCGGCCGGATCGGGGTCACCAGGATGCCAGACTCCCTGAGTCGAGCCGCCATGGCCATTGCCTGCCGGCTGTCACCGACGACCAGCGGCTGGATGGGGGTCAGCGAATCGATGACCGGCAACCCCAGCTCCAGCGCACCCTTGCGGAACTGCTGAACCAGTGATTCCAGTTTTTGCCGTCGCCACGATTCCGAACGAACGATTTGCAGACTAGCACGGGTGGCTTCTGCAATGCCGGGTGGCATCGCGGTGGTATAAATGTAGGTCCTTGCCTTCTGCACCAGGTAATCGATCAACTGGTTGCTTCCAGCCGCGAAAGCACCAAAGGTACCGAAGGCCTTTCCAAGGGTTCCCACCAGAACGGTTACATCATCCGGGCCAAGACCGTGGTGCTCCAGGCTGCCCCGGCCGTGCCGACCAAGCACTCCGAGCCCATGTGCATCGTCGACAAAGAGTCCGCTGTCACTGCTTTTACAAAGCCGGCTCAGAGCCGGCAAAGGGGCAAGGTCCCCGTCCATGCTGAACACCCCATCGCTCACCACCAGGCCGGTCGACTCGCCCGCTTCCTGCAGACTCGCGGCCAGGGTATCCAGATCGGCGTGCGGGTAGCGACTAAAGGTGGCCCGGCTGATCCGGCCGCCGTCGATCATCGACGCGTGGTTCAAGCGATCTTCGAAGACCCGGTTGCCGCGGCCGATGAGCGCTGAAATAACTCCGATATTGGCCATGTAGCCGGTCGAAAACAGCAGTACCCGCTCGAAGCCCAGATAATCCGCCAGTTCTTCCTCCAGCGCATGGTGGACCTTGTAGTAGCCGCTGATTAGGTGTGAAGAACCGCTCCCGACGCCGTATTGTTCAGCCCCGCGCCTGAGCCCCTCGACCAGTGCAGGGTGATTGGCCAGCCCAAGGTAATCATTACTGCAGAAGCTGAGCAGGCTCTGTCCGTTGATCCGAACAATAACTCCCTGCGGACCCTCGTTGACCTGTAGTCGACGGTACAGATCCTGTTCCTGGAGCTTCTTCAGACGGTCATCAAATCTGGGGCGAAACATGTCAGTCAATGGGCAAAGGCCGGCCACCAAGGTCCCGCAAGACCATCTGCAGGCCGGTCATGGAAGCGGAGAAATTCGACAGCAGAAAAACGCGCCAGTAACTATTCTGCAGCTAATGCCCGGTCTCGGCCAGCGACAGGCCGAGACGGTCGAACAGCCTGCGGTCGCTGTCGGCAACCGGATTATCGGTGGTCAGCAACTTATCACCGTAAAAGATTGAATTGGCACCGACGAAGAAACACAAGGCCTGCATTTCGTCGCTCATTTCTGTACGCCCGGCCGAAAGCCGCACCCACGAGGCCGGCATCAGGATACGGGCCACAGCGATGGTCCGAACAAAAGACAGCGGATCAAGCCCGGGCGTTCCGTCCAGTGGGGTGCCCTCGACCTGGACCAGCATGTTGACCGGTACGCTCTCAGGGTGTTTGGGTAGATTTGCGAGTTCCATCAGGAGACCGGCCCGGTCATCATCGCTTTCTCCCATGCCAACGATCCCTCCGCAACAAACGTTGATGCCTGCGTCACGAACCCGCTTCAGCGTATCCAGGCGGTCCTGGTAGCTTCGGGTACTGATGATTTCCGAGTAGTATTGCGCCGATGTATCTAGGTTGTGATTGTAATAATCCAGCCCCGACTCCTTGAGCCTGCGCGTCTGTTCGTCGCTCAGCATGCCCAGAGTCACACAGGTTTCCATACCCAGTTCTCTGACCCCCTTGACCATTTCCACCACATGATCGATGTCCCGGTCCTTCGGACTGCGCCAGGCTGCACCCATGCAGAAGCGCGTTGCTCCCTGCGACCTGGCTTCCCGGGCCGAACGGATGACCTCGTCAAGCGGCATCAGTGATTCCGTTTCAAGTCCGGTGTTGTAGCGGGCACTTTGCGGACAGTATGCACAATCCTCCGAACAGGCACCGGTCTTGATGCTCAGCAGTTGGCTGACCTGAACCCGGTTGGGATCAAAAAACCTTCGGTAGAGACCATGGGCCCGGTACAGTAGGTCGTTGAACGGCAGTTCAAACAAGGCGCCGATTTCGGAAAGTGACCAGTCGTGCCGGATCAACCCGGAATCGAGACTGGTTTTTGAAAAACTTTCGCTGGTTTTTTCTGCGTGCATGTTCCTGTGTTCCTGACCTCGGTTGGGCAGCCTGCAATGTTTTGGCTACTCTTGATCTTGTACAGGCCGGATTGCATCCCCGGCAGGGGTCCCCGGTCGAAATTCAGTGATTGTCACCCTTTCCTCTTCAAAAAAGTGAACAACTGGTTACGAATTATACACAAGTTGGTCTACCCATCGGTATGCCTGGTTTGCGGAGACATCGGACACGATGACCTCGACCTGTATAGGAATGCAGGACCGGACTGCCTTATAACCGGCTCGGCTGCCGTTGCTGCGGCGTTCGACTGCCCGAGTCAGCCGTTACTCGGATCTGCGGAAAATGCCGCTTGAAAAGCCCCGTTTGCGACTCCACGACTGCGGTATTTGTCTACTCGGAACCGATCCGATACCTGATCAAATCACTGAAGTTCGGTTCCAGCCTTGCCGCGGCACAACTGCTGGGCAGCCTGATGGCAC
>DBZZ01000034.1:15040-17750 GCA_002311315.1 Methylococcaceae bacterium UBA1147
GAAATCGCCAGGCCGCTGTCCAGAATATTCAGAATCCCCATGCTGCTTTAGCATTGCGTTCGTCGGCGACGGACATGCCCGCAACCCGGATCTGGCCCCCAACGACCGACGCAAGAATCTGAAAGATGCCTTTCAGGTCACGTGGCCGATCCACTTCAAGCATGTCGCGATCGTCGACAATGTAATGACGATCGGTTGTACCGTGGACGAACTGCCAAAAGTCCTGAATCGGCGGGGAGTAGAAAAGATCGAAGCCTGTAGCATCGCAAGGGCCAGTCTTTCGAACTGAGACACTGTCCGCCTCCGCAAAATTGAAAAATGCCCCCGACTCCCGGCGTTTCATCCACCCAATAAAATCGCAAACACGCCCAGACCGGGTCAATCCTCTTTCCTGAACTCCCCTTCGATGGTCGTGCCCTGCCGAGAATCAGGCTCCCCACCAGCAGGCCCTCTCGGCGGTTGACCGGCGGCGACAAAATGGTGGTGCAGCAGGTATTCCACCGTGCGACCACGAGTCTGTGGAATCAGCAGCCAGAAGCCAAGAGCATCTGTAAAGAATCCAGGGGTCAGCAACAAGGCCCCGCCAACCAGCAGCAGGGGACCCTCGACGATTTCCCGCGCCGGAATTTCACCGCGCGACAGTGCATCCTGAAGGCGCTTCATGGTCGAAAATCCCTGGCTTCGAAGCAGCGTAACGCCCACCGTCGCGGTCACCACCACCAACGTCACGGTCGGCAGAAAACCGATCACTCCGCCGATTTTCAGCAGCAGGTAGATTTCGACAATCGGTACGGTCAGGAAGAACAGGAAAACAACCTTAAAAATATTCATAATGCTCAACGATTGGACAAGGAGTCTCGATACCTCGAGGAAAACATAGGGGTCCCCAGGTCAGCACTCGATCACTGCCGGTGGGCCTAAAAACCACGGTTCCCCCTTCATGGGCCGACCCCTGCGCCGCCGCCTCGATTCATTATATAGGATTCGGACATCGACCTTCGTCCGACCTGCCCCGGGGGACCGGCAATACCACTTCAGATCAAAAAACCAGCGGATTGCGGTGATGGATGGTGGGCCATCCGAAAGCTTCAGTTGCTGCGAACAAATTCCGTGATCCGGTACTTGCCGTGGATCAGTTCCGGAGCAATCCTGGCCATGGTCTCCGCCGGAATAGCCCACCCAATGGGTGCGTAAAGCACATCGGTTTTCGAATTCTTCTCGAACTTGAGCCGGAAGGATGAATAGGCCATACCGATCACCTTGCCTTCCAGGTCGATGATTGGACCTCCAGAATTACCAACGAAGAAACCCCGGCCGATCTGGTGAAGCAGGGTTCCTTTCAGGCTTCCAATCCGGTATGGCGCGCTGATCGGCCGCCACTCCACACTGTAATCGAGTCCCCGGGGATGACCGATCGAAAATGCCATCTCACCCTGCCTGACCCGGCGGGTGGCGAGTTCCAATGGCGGCGGCAGGTGGTCCGTTTCTACCCTGACCGCGGCCAGATCGGTCTCCGGGTCGACCCCGATCAGGCGCCCCTTGATGGAACGCCCGTCGTGAAAACGGACGGTCACCTGCTCCTTGTAAAAGTTCTTGATCTGCCCGTCCGAAAGCCGGGCAACGACCTTGACCAAGTGGTCGTTGGTCAGGATGATGCCATCACGGTTATAGACGAAACCGGTCCCGCTGTTGATGACCACGCCAGGTTCGGCGCTCACATGGACAACGCTTCGCTGGGCCCTGGCCGAGAGCTCGACAATGGTGTTCGAAAGGGTTGCCAGGGACTGGGAGACCTGCCGTTCAAGCTGGCTGGACCTTGCTTCTTCCAGCCGAGACAGGCGTTCCGACAGGCGGTAAAAACGATCATCGTAGACCGGTTTCTGTGCACACCCCGCCAGCAGGCAGGTCGCCAGTGCCAGCAGCAGACCGGGGCGTCCCTTCATCATCGGCTGACCCGGTTCGCGATCAGGTCTTCGACCACGGCAGGGTCTGCCAGCGTGCTGGTATCGCCGAGGCTATCGAGTTCGTTGGCCGCCACCTTGCGTAGGATTCGCCGCATGATTTTCCCGGAGCGGGTTTTCGGAAGGCCCGGCGCCCACTGAATGACATCGGGACGGGCAATGGCCCCGATTTCACCTGTCACGTGCTGTTTCAGTTCAAGCAACAGGCTTTCCGAAGAGACCTCGCCGACCATCAGCGTCACGTAAGCATAAATTCCCTGCCCCTTGATGTCGTGGGGAAAACCAACCACCGCCGCTTCGGCCACGGCAGGATGAAGAACCAGCGCACTTTCCACCTCCGCGGTGCCCATTCGATGACCCGAAACATTGATCACGTCATCCACGCGTCCGGTCACCCAATAGTAACCATCAGCGTCACGCCGGGCCCCGTCGCCGCTGAAATAAAGCCCCGGATACA
This sequence comes from Methylococcaceae bacterium UBA1147, assembly GCA_002311315.1. Taxonomy (GTDB): domain Bacteria; phylum Pseudomonadota; class Gammaproteobacteria; order Methylococcales; family UBA1147; genus UBA1147. Next base: position 17,459 of record DBZZ01000034.1, read on the forward strand.
TCTTGAAATAGGTTTCATGGAAGCGTTGGTGATCACCGTAAATCGTGCGCATCTGGCCCGGCCAGGAACGTTTCAACACCAGGTTGCCAGCCGCTTCTCCCTCGAGTTCCTGTCCCTGGTCGTCGATAAGACCCGGCTCGATGCCGAAGAAAGGCAAGGTCGCCGAGCCCGGTTTCAGGTCAGTCACCCCCGGAAGCGGGGTAATCAGGATACCCCCGGTTTCGGTCTGCCACCAGGTATCGACCAGTGGACAGCGGCCGTCACCGACGACCTTGAAATACCATTCCCAGGC
>DBZZ01000034.1:17843-22193 GCA_002311315.1 Methylococcaceae bacterium UBA1147
GGTCCGTTTGACAAACTCGTCGCCCTGACCCATCAACGCACGGATCGCGGTCGGAGCAGTGTAAAAGATATTGACCTGGTGCTTGTCGATCACCTGCCAGAAACGACTCGCGTCGGGGTAGGTTGGAACCCCTTCGAACATCAGGGTCATGGCGCCGTTGCACAATGGACCGTAAACAATGTAGGTATGCCCGGTGACCCAACCCACGTCCGCGGTACACCAGTAGACATCCCCGTCGTGGTAGTCGAACACGTAATGGTGGGTCATCGCGGCATAGACAAGATAACCACCGGTCGTGTGCAATACTCCCTTAGGTTTCCCGGTCGAGCCGGAGGTATAGAGGATGAACAGCGGATCCTCGGCGTCCATGATTTCAGGCAGGCATTCGCTGGACGCCGCCTCAACCGCCGCCGCATAGGCCAGGTCCCGGTCACTGTTCCACGCCACCTCGGCACCGGTCACCCGGACCACCACCACTGTGTGCACATCAGGACATTGTTCGAGAGCCCTGTCGGCATTGGATTTCAGGGGTACTGTTTTTCCACCGCGGACCCCTTCGTCGGCCGTGATGACGACCCGGCAGTCGGAATCGAGGATCCGGTCCTTCAGCGCATCCGGCGAGAAACCGCCGAATACCACCGAATGAACGGCCCCGATTCGGGCGCAGGAAAGCATGGCCACCGTGGCTTCAGGCACCATCGGCATATAGATCGAGACCCGATCTCCCTTGCGGACTCCTCTCGATTTCAGTACGTTCGAGAACCGGCAGACTTCCTCGTGCAATTGCCGGTAGGTGATCTTCTTGTCCTGTTCCGGGTCGTCACCTTCCCAGATGATCGCCACCTGCTCACCCTTCGTTGCAAGATGCCGGTCGAGACAATTGTAAGCGACGTTCAGCGTGGCACCCTCGAACCAGCGGATTTCGGCGGTACTGTAATCGCAGTTCTGTACCGTCTGCCAGGGCCGGAACCAGCTGACGAATTTCCCGGCCTGCTCCGCCCAGAAACCATCCGGGTTCTCGATCGAATGCCGGTACATTCGAGAATAGCTGTCCGCATCAAGGTGCGACCGGGCTTTGGCGGCATCAGAAACGACATGGATGATGGGTTTGGGCATCCGTTCTCCCTTTATTTGACTCGCTGTGTTTCAGTCAATTCGTTCATTGCGGCCGGCCAAAACCGCGCAGCCCAGAACGAGACGACTGGGCGGCTTTCGGCATGCAATGCCGCCCGCTCAAAGGATGCTGGCGTTGTGGCCGATGGCCTGGGTATTAGCCAGGTAGGCCTGCATGATCACGGTCGGATCATGCTTCAGAGTCTCTTTCCATTTGCCCAGCCGAATCCGGCTCTGGATCAATCCCCGCAGCACCCCTACGTGCTGGGTCAGGCCGAGGCTGGTCGCACCGATCAGGATATCATCGCTGAACTGCAGGTTCAGGTACTGGTAGCGGTCTGGATTGTACAGTTCGGCGCAATCCCCTCCTTCGACACCCATCCACAGTCCGAAGGAACTGGAAACCAGTCCCAGGGTATCCAGCACGTTCATGTTGATGTTGCCGTTGTGCAGGGCGCCGGTCATCCCGGCCATATTGCGGGCGGCGATCTGCCCGTGTTCGCTGGCCGTCGGCTGGATCGCCTGTACCGAATAGCCACCGGTCGAGAAATCCAGACCCTGGGCCACGTCCCCGGCCGCGTAGATGTCGGGCACGCTGGTCTGCATTTGGCGGTTGACCAGAATCCCTTCCTCGATCCGGACCCCGCTGCCGTCCAGGAACGCGGTATTGGGCCGCACCCCAGTTGCAGAAACCACCAGGTCACAGGCCATCGTCTGGCCATTCTCCAGCGTCACATTCAAGACTGGACTGGAAACCGATCCTTCCGACTCGATCTGGGTCACGCGGGTCGAGGTATGCACCTCCACACCTTTGTCGATGCACCATTGCTTGATCAGGTTGCCGGCTTTTTCGTTCATCATCCGCGGCACCATGCGGTCGCCCATCTCGACCACGGTCAGGTCGGCACCACTTTTGGCCAGGGCCTCGAGGATAATGCAGCCGATGAACCCCGCACCCATCAACAGCACCCGACTTCCCGGTTTGGCCCGGCTCGCAATGTTGCGGCCATCCGCGAGGGTCCAGCAGGAAAAAATTCCGGGCAAATCCATTCCCGGAATCGGGGGTGAAACCGGGCTCGAACCGGTGGCGATCAGGAGCCTATCGTAGTCAAGCGTTGAGCCTGATTCAAGAAATAGGCGGTGCCCATCGGCATCGACACGAACCACCCGCTCGATCCCGAGTTCAATACCCGCTTTGTCGAAATGGTCCTGGCTTTTGCGCAGATAGGTTCCTTGTTCGGAAATCCGCTGAACCAGGTAATAAGGCAGTGCCATCCGCGAATAGGGCGGCTCCGGTTCGTCACCCAACAGCGTGATCTTGCCATCAGAATCCAGCTTGCGCAGGGTCTCTGCGGCAATCACCCCGGCCGGGCCGGATCCGATGATCACGTATCGCATTGAATTCACCCGCGATCAGATCGACAGTCGGTCCAGGGTTTCCGGCGTCGGCACCCCGTCGGGACTCCAGCCCCGAAGTTCGTAATAGAGCGGCAGCATCTTGCCCAGGTCGTTGACTCGTCCCTTGGCCGGTCCCGTCTTGGCCGCATCTTTCAGCAGACGCTTGGGCAACGTGTCGTCCTTTCCGGTTAGACCCGCATCCATATTGAATTTTCTCTCCAAGTTCCAGATTCGCTCGCCGGCCTCGACCAAGGCATCGACTGACCAGTCGCCTTCGCAGGCAGCCTCGATCTGGGGAGCAATATCTTCAAGCGTCCAGGCAAAGGTGGTGAAAAGACAGAGCCCCGAGGAATCAACCGCAGCCGTGATATCCTGGAACGCCTTGACCAACTCCGGTTTGCCGTCGATCGTGAGCGGGTCGGTCTTCTCGGGAATCCCCAGGACTTCCGAGGAGACCGTGTAACCGCGCAAATGGCAGGCCCCCCGGTTGGAGGTCGCATAGCTCAGGCCCATGCCCTGCACCGCACGAGGATCGTAGGCCGGAAACTCCTGCCCCTTGACCGTCATCGAAAGATCCGGGTGGCCGTATTTGTCGCAAAGCCGCTTCGAGCCCATGCCGATTTCGCGGCCAAAGCCCTCGCCTTTGGCGGTCAACTCGACCATCGTGGTCAGGGCCTTGGCGGAACCAAAATTGAGCTCCACGCCACCGGTGTGTTCGGTGGTCAGCACCCCCATCTCGTACAGTTCCATCGCCGCAGCAAGCGTCGAACCGAAAGAAATCGGATCGAAGCCGTCCTCGTTGCAAATGAAGTTGGCGTAGGTCAGCGCGTCGATGTCATCGATCCCGGTATCGCACCCTAAGGCCCAGGCGGCTTCGTATTCCAGGCCACCGGAAGCACCCCAGTATTCCGGCTTGTTTTCAATCGTGTAGTGACCCTGATCAACGGTCGAAATCCGACCGCAGGCAATGGTGCAGCCGAAACAGGCCGCCTTGGTCACCAGGTTGGGCTTGCCGTCGCTCGCGCGCGGCTCGTTCATGGCCTCGCCGGAAATCTTCTCGGCACCCTCGAACTGGACTTCCCGCATGTTGCGGGTCGGCATCGCGCCGATCTCATTGATCACATTCATCAGGACCTGGGTGCCGTATTGCGGCAAGCCTTCGCCGGTCACCGCGTTCTCGGCCAGGACTTTCTTACCGGCTTCGGTGGCCGCCATGAAAGCCGCCGGATCCCGGATATTGCCGACCCCCAGGGTTCCGCGCACCGCTACCGCTTTCAGGTTCTTCGAAGCCATCACGGTACCGACCCCGGAACGGCCGGCGGCCCGATGCAGGTCATTGATCACCCCGGCATAGAGGCAGCCCTGCTCCGCAGACCGACCAATGGTCGCGATCCTGAGCAGAGGGTCCTGGTGCATCCGGTGCAGTTCGGCATCGGTTTCCCAGACCGATTTTCCCCACAGATCCCCGGCCGGTAACAGTTCGGCCTTGTCGTTTTCCAGATAGAGGTAAACCGGCTCGCTGGCACGACCCTCGAAAATGATCATATCCCAGCCGGCGTTCTTGATTTCCGCGCCGATGAACCCGCCCGAGTTGGAACAGGCGATCGCGCCGGTCAGCGGGCTCTTGGTAATCACCGAGTAGCGCCCGCCAGTGGAGGCCATGGTCCCGGTCAGAGGACCGGTCGCCATGATCATCAAGTTCTCGGGCGACAGGGGGTCGACCTTCGGATCCATTTCCTCGACCAGGTACTTGCTTGCCAGACCGCGCTGCCCGAGGTAATTCCGGGCCCAGTCCATGTTCAGTGCTTCGGGTTCACAACTGCCTCTTGTCAAATTGAC
>DBZZ01000015.1:0-4011 GCA_002311315.1 Methylococcaceae bacterium UBA1147
ACACATGGGCAATGGTCGGTCTGACATCGGTCTTCTACATGTTACTGATCGGCTACCACGTGCCGTTGCCAAGTCTGCCGAAACAGATCCACAACTCGAATCTTCCCAACGCCATCTTGGAACTTCAGCCCAGGTATGATCTCGACCTGCACACATTCACCCTGTGGTTCGGTTACATCGTGATCGCGGGTGCCATTGCTTATTTTGTCGTGGAGATGACCAATACCCTCAGGGAAAGGGAACGCAAGCTGGCAGAGGCCCGCGAGGGTGCGCTAAGGGATGAACGCGTCGTGGCCTTGGGAACATTGGCCGCCGGTGCGGCGCACGAAATGGGGACACCCCTGGGTACGATCGCGATTCTCACCCACGAACTGCAAAACGACTATGCAACCGACCGATTCAGGGACCTGAATCAAAAACTTGCAATCGTCAGCGACCAGATCGACCGATGTAAGGAAGCCTTGTCGGTACTTTCTACGTCGGCAGGGGAATTAAAGGCCGAAGCCGGCCGTCTCATGAAGGTCAACGACTACGTGAATGAAGTCATTGAGCAGTGGCGCAAACAAAGGCCCAACTCTCCAGTCTGGATCGATAGCGGTGGAGAGCATCCTGAACCCAGCCTAGTGGCAGACCGAACACTGACCCATGCCCTGATCAACATATTGAACAACGCAGCAGATGTTTCGCCCGAAGACGTGGAGTTCATCGCTTACTGGGACAACACGCGACTACTTCTGAAAATTCTCGACCGGGGACCCGGGATCGCGGGTGAAATGATAAAAAACGCCGGAAAGAGACTCGGATCGACGAAAGAACAAGGCCTGGGTGTCGGACTTTTTCTGGCCCGGGCAACCATCTCTCGGCATAGCGGCAGTTTACAGTTTTCAAATCGCACGGAGGGCGGCGCCGAAGTTCGCGTTTCCCTGCCCGTCATTCCTGCATCAACAGGCTCCGAAGACAATGGCCAGTAATGAAAAAGACAATCCCCGCCTGCTCTTGGTCGACGATGACCCAATTTACAGTTCGGTGCTTGGGCAAGCACTTGGAAAGAGGAACTACGAAGTCAGTATTGCCCATGACCTCGAAAACGGATTCCGCTTGGCAAAGAAAACACAACCGCAGTACGCGATCATCGATTTGCGCATCGGACACGAATCCGGGTTGGAGATGGTCAAAAAGCTCAAGGAATTCGACGATCAGATCCATATCGTCGTACTAACCGGCTTTGCCAGCATCGCAACAGCCGTCGAAGCCATCAAGCTCGGTGCAACCCATTACCTGACCAAACCCGCGGTAACCGAAGAGATCGTCGACGCGTTAAACCGCAAACTGGGTGACGAAACAACCTCGGTCAAGGAACGTCCACTGTCAGTAAGACGCCTGGAATGGGAACACCTTCAGAAGGTACTGATGGAACACAACGGCAATATCTCGGCCGCGGCGAGAGCCTTGGGCATGCACCGTAGAACCCTGCAGAGAAAACTCGACAAAAGACCGGTCCGGGAATAGGCACGAAGGCAGCGGGTCACGAACAAATCCCCGGCAACGGCCGCCGTCGGCCAGGCTAGTCCGTCGAAACCGCCGGACTTTTGCCGGCCAGGCTGACCTTGGCTTCGTCCCAAAACGCGTCTAGTTCTTCCAGTGGACAATCATCAAACTCACGCCCGGAACGAGCCACCTGCTCCTCAATGTAGCGAAACCGGCTCTCGAACTTTCGGCTTGCTTCCCTCAGGGCGGTCTCGGACTCGACTTGCAGATGGCGCGCCAGGTTGACCGTCACAAACAAAAGATCTCCTAGTTCTTCACGGACATGCGCCTGGTGACCTGATTTCCAGGCATCGCGCAGTTCTTCCAGTTCCTCCTCGACCTTGTCGAACACGGGAGCTGCCTCGGTCCAGTCAAAGCCGTGAATCGAGGCCCGCCGCTGCATCTTCGAAGCAAACATCAACGATGGAAGAGACGAAGTCAGCCCATCGAGAATACTGCTGGTTCCGCTTTCGTCTTTCTCCGCTTTTCTGCGCCGTTCGTCGGACTTCGCCGCCTCCCAGGCCTTAATCCGTTCTTCATCAGAGGCGTAGGTCACGTTGCCAAACACATGAGGATGCCTTCGAACCAGCTTGTCACAGATTTCACCGGCAACCGCTTCGAAATCGAACAGGCCTTCTTCCTCGGCAATTGTTGAATGAAACACGACTTGCAAAAGCAGGTCTCCCAGTTCTTCCCTGAGTTCATCGAAATTTCCCTTTTCGATAGCCTCACAGACCTCGTAACTTTCCTCTAACGTACAGGGGATCAGGCTACGGAAATCCTGCTTGCAATCCCAGGAACAGCCGTGCTCCGGGTCACGGAGACGCCGGACGATCGACAGCAACCTGTCCATGTTAGTCACAACCGGAAATCAGAACTGATACTGGAAACTGGTATTGAACCGATCCCGAAATTCATCCATCGTGAAATGGTGATTCTGAGTACCTTCACTTTCAATCTTCAGAGCCCCCATCAGGGAAGCAATGCGTCCTGTAGTCTCCCAATCGAGATCTTCCAACAACCCGTACAGCAGGCCTGCACGGTAGGCATCCCCGCACCCAGTGGGGTCCAGCACCACATCCGGCTGTGCCGGCGGAATATAGATTCTTTCCTTGTTCACGTTAATCTCCGAACCGTGGGAGCCGCGGGTAACAATGGTCGCCTCAACCCTTTCGGCAATCTGGTCGATCGAAAGCCCAGTGGTTTTGGCCATCAACTGGGCCTCGTAGTCATTCACGGTAACCCAGTTCGACAGGTCAATGATTCGGTTCAGTTCATCCCCTGTAAACATGGGCAAGCCCTGCCCCGGATCGAAAATGAAGGGGATTCCGGCTTCTGCAAATTCCTCCGCATGCTGGATCATCGCCTCCTTGCCGTCCGGTGACACCGTTCCGATTTTGAGCCCCCTCTCGGTCGGGACGCTCTGTGAGTGCGACAAGGACATTGCCCCCGGATGAAACGCAGTAATCTGATTATCGTCCTTATCGGTGGTGATATAAGCCTGCGCGGTGTAATTTTCGTCGGACTGATGAATGAACTCGGTGGAGATGCCGTGTTTATCCATCCACTCCCGGTACGGCCCAAAGTCCATCCCCACCGTAGCCATCGGAAAGGCTTTCCGACCGAGAAGCTCGAGATTGAAGGCAATATTCCCCGCGCAACCGCCAAACTCCCTGCGCAGTTCTGGCACCAGGAAGGAAACATTTAGAATGTGAACCTTGTCCGGAAGGATATGGTTCTTGAACCGGTCATGGAAAATCATGATGGTGTCAAAGGCCATGGAACCGCAGATTAATACACTCATTTTTTAGACCTCTCCCGAGAACTTGCTTGAATCAAGAAATTGAACTCCCGCCACAAAAAAGCCCCGAATCGGAGTGTTCGAAGCCCATGCTCCTGGTAGACACGCAAACCAAGCGATTTTTATTACAGGCGTTCGGAGGGGGCACTCAGGGATCCCGGCCGCTAAAGCCGCAGCAGGGTCTCTCGCGACCGTATACCTCAGCCGGTAACGTGGCAAACCGGAATACCCGACGGACTTAGGCGTCAATGAATTCCCGGTATCCTTCAGCGTCCAGCAAATCTGCCAGATCATCAACGGAATCCGGACGAATAGAGAACAGCCAGGCAGAATACGCATCATCATTCACGGACTCCGGCTCATTGACAACTGCCGTATTGATCTCCACGATTTCTCCAGAAACGGGGCAATAGAGGTCAGAAGCAGCCTTCACCGATTCAACGACTGCACATTGTTCTCCGGCCTTAAGATGCTTACCAATCTCGGGCATTTCAATATAGACAAGATCACCGAGTTCTTCCTGGGCATGATCGGTGATACCAACACTGAGGACCCCATCGCTCTCCTGCCTGACCCACTCATGAGACTTGGCATACTTTAACTCAACGGGTAAATCGCTCATTCCTGTAATTCCGTCGGTGGTTACTTTGATCCGACCCCCGGCGGGCCGTGAAACCGTGAAA
>DBZZ01000015.1:4110-7998 GCA_002311315.1 Methylococcaceae bacterium UBA1147
CGCCTGTTCAGGCCGTTATTCAGTTTCCGGAACACGCTCGAATCGACCGATCTGCAAGGACAAGCTACAGGTAACCTGCGATAATCCGATCATGTGCCAGATTATCCGGCGGATTTCTCAATCCATCCCCTGTTTTGCCAAAAACCTTATTGTAATCTTGCTGTTCACCTCGGCCCCGACCCACGGTATCGAAACTCACAAAGACGGCGATGACGACTCCCCTTTGCTAGCTGGAACTCATTCCGACGGTACGGTGCAACTTTCTGCAGAAATACAGGAGACGGCCGGAATCGTGGTCAGACCCGTGGAACCCAGCCGTTATCGACACGAGAAGAAAACCTTCGGAAGAGTCGTAACGCTAGGGCCCCTGGCCGAACTCTCGGAACTGTACGGGTCGGCGTCCGCCGAGGAAAGAGCCTTCTCCGCGCACCCCGGGTAGCCGCTGAATCTTCGTACCGCCGGCTACGGGCTTTTTTTGACAACAAGGCTCTTTTTGAAAAGGGACAGCTCCGGCATTTCCAAAATAGTGGATAACCGAGACCGCAACACGAAAACCACCTTAACAATACCTAATCGAAGCCTAATGGCAGACCCCAAACCGCAACTCTCCCACCCCGAGAAGTTTATCAACATAGCGTTCTGGTTCGAAGCCAGCCTGATCGGTGTTGCCTGGCTGACCGGCTGGTTCGCTGAAATCAATCCAATTGCCAACCTCTACTTCAGCACAGAAGCACTGATTGACGGCATCATGGCAACGATCCCCATGTTTATTCTGTTTCTGCTGTTTTACCAATATCCGGTTGGCCCGCTTTACCCGATCAGGAAAAACCTCCTGGACATCATGGGACCGCTTCTGAGTTCCTGCCGGTGGTACGAATTACTTAGCCTAGCCGCCGTAGCCGGTATTTCCGAGGAAATCCTGTTTCGCGGCGTCCTGCAACCGTGGATGGAAGCGGGGCTTGGTGTTTCCGCCGGACTCATACTGAGCAACGTGATTTTTGGTCTTTTGCACTGGATCACAGCCACCTACGCACTAATCGCCGGGCTAATCGGACTGTATCTGGCTTACATGATGGATGTCTCCGAACCGCGTAACCTGCTGACCCCCATTGTGGTTCACGGTCTTTACGATTACCTCGCCTTCGTATTTGTCGCTGCAGCTTACCGCCTGCAGCAAGAGAACGAATGACGGAATCCTCTAGTTCTCCAGTCTGGATAGCCTGGACAATTTGGGCCGGCTCCCTAGGCGGCCTGGCCACACTACTCCTGCTGACCCACTTTTTCCCGGACGGCTTGACACCCAATCCGTCAACCAGTGTTCCGATCCTTGAGCTAAGAACCATGGGCTACATGCTGTCAATCATCCTTTTGCCCATTATCGGAGGCATCCATCGGGGTTTCGGCAAAAGCCATGCAACGGACCCGTCGGTTTCCGCAAGCGATACCGAAACCCCGGCGCCGGCTCCCAGCAACCTGCGGTTCTTCCTGGCCCTGACATTGGCAGAAAGCATTGGCATCTACGGCATGGTCCTTTTGCAGATGGGCGATACCCTGCAAACGTTCTATATTTTCCTCTTAGTGTCCGCCATCGCCATCAGCCTCCACCGGCCCAGCCTCAAAATTCCCGCATAGTCAGGCTCGAACCACCTTTCAGGGCGTCTACATAATGAAGGGCTGGCAGATAAAAACCGGACAAACCAGAGGAAAGATCGACTCGCTAATGGTTTGTCTGTGTTGATCCGCGCGACTAACCCAGGTCCCAAAGAAGCTCAATCCGGGTAGACGGGCTGAATCTGTCGTTCACCCATCGCCGGTTCACCAGTTCTATTCGGCTAAAGCCCAGACCTTGGCCCGACAAATCTTTAACCTGACCAGCACTGCTTATCCTGACAACACGCACGTTTGACAAGCTAGAGTCTTTCTCGTACATTCCTCCGGCGCAATCGATTTATCTTCCATAATTTTCTAGAGAAACGAGACATGAACACAGAGAAAGACCCAACACTGACAATGCTGATCAACTCCATCGTCAATGATGTATCGGAACTTGTTAGCGGCTACATCGAAACCGCAAAAACAGAAATTTCTCGTCTGCTCAAAAACGCGGCAAGATCCATCATCCTTCTAATTCTCGGTATTGCATTGCTCGGTGTCGGCGGGGTGTTTGTCCTGATTGCCAGCGCACATGGATTGGCGGCGACTGGAGTACCCTTGTGGACATCATTCCTGATTGTTGCCGGTGCTCTGATCTTCGTTGGAATTCTCTTTTCCGCGGTGGCCGTATACAAACTGAAGAAAATCCAACCGCCGTTGGTGGCCATAGAATCTTCGCAAACAAGGGCTCAACCAGTTATTTCGATTCGCAACTAGAACCCAGACAAGCGCGGCCCGAAATTTGCCCCCGCCCCCACGATGAATGGCAGCAGCGGTGACTACCCTTATTGCATCTCCTGTATAGACCCCAATTCAATTGAGGCTGGCGGCCTTTTTGTGTACTGCCACTTTCCGGGATATCCCACCCTGCTCCGATAATCCACAGGAAACTCAATGGTAACCGTAGAAGCAACCATTGGGGTCAAGCACGTACTTGATCTGGAACAGTCGAGGGTCATTCTTGCCCCAGTATGCCTCTGTTTTCATGGATTCCGACCATCGTCAGTCTCGACGCGTCGAACAACACTTTTACCGTGCGCGCAACGTTCTCCTTATGCAACGAGCCCAGCTAACCTGTACCGATACTCGAAACAAGGGTAACTCTTGACTGGGTCCTCGTATCTATCAGCATCGTATTAAACCCAACCTGCATCAAATAGGAATGCCGGAACCGGTTTTTACATGTCGACAAGGTAGTGACCGTAACGCAGGCAGCTTGTTACAATACGCGCTCACGTCCCCGTAGCTCAGCTGGATAGAGCATTCGCCTCCTTAGGCGTACTTTTGTACGGTACAGGGCACCAGGGTGGGAAACCTCCTGAGTGAATCTGCTCAAATTCAGGGAACCCTCAGCACGTCATGGTGGTGGCAATCCTGAGCCAAGCCGCTTGCGGAAGGTGCAGAGACTAGACGGGCAGCACCTGCGGGCAGATCTTGCCTATGGTGAAGGGATAGTCCAGACCACAAACGGCGCTACGTCGGTAGCGAAAGCTATAGTGGTAAGAAGCGAAAGGTCGCAGGTTCGAATCCTGCCGGGGACGCCACATTGCTTTCCATAACAATCCAAAAAAACCACTGCGATCGGTGGTTTTTTTATGTCTTAGAGCCTCTCGAAACCCATCCGCATTCATTGAAATCCGAACAACTTAGAGAAAGTCCACTACGTTTGCTGGATATTGGCAAGCCTGGCGGCTAGCACGCCGGCCAGCATCCCACAGACGTGTCCTGCCCATGAAATATGGGGTCTAAGATCAACCAGACTGGTAATTAACCCGCCATACAGGCAAACAGCGAGGGTAGCCATAACGATGTTTCTGATCGCATGAGAATAATACGCATCGGCCAGAAGGAAAGCCCAGAACCCCAAAACCACACCGCTGGCACCCGCATGGTAGCCGGATGAACCAAAAATCCATGTACCCAACCCGCCAACAACCACCAGCAATGCCGTAACCTCCCAGAACAAAAGACGGTCTTTACTCTGAATGAGCCAGCCGAGCAAAACAAAGGGGATGGCGTTCCTGGCCAGATGCCAGATGCCATGGTGAATCCAGGGCGCAAGAGCAATATGCCATAGACCTTCCGGGGTTCTTGGAAGAATGCCATAGCCTGCAAAATTAAGCCCAAGAACGGATTGTCCAGCCTGAATGATGCACATCAAGACCAAGAGATAGAATGCGTCAGGAATTCTGAACAAGCCTATTGTTCGAAACACCGCCTGACCTGTTGTTCGGT
>DBZZ01000007.1:0-1946 GCA_002311315.1 Methylococcaceae bacterium UBA1147
TGTCCTTTTGGACACGGTTGCAAAGTCCCCAAACCCGCACTGTATCATTTCCCCGGTGGCTTCTTCATCTGCAAGTTTAGACTGCCAAAAACGGTAATGGTTTGCACCTACTGACTGGCTCCAGGCGCTCTTTTTTCTTCACTCACTTCAACCGATGAAAGTCTATGATAACGAGTGAATAAAATGAATTTTGGAGGTTGAGCCTCGGTACGGATTCCAGAGTGTTGCGGCTTGGTTGAGCGTAGACGAGCGGCCGGCCAGAACTGGGTGAATTCGCGAGCAGCCGTATGATACTTTAACGTTTAGAGGATGTATATTGAGATGTTCGATCTCGCGGGGGGTGTCCGAGACAGGCGTTAAAAGCCCGCGGTACATTCCAGGCAGTTGCACTTCGCCCTGTTCTGAGATACCCTTCCGCGTCCTTCGCCCATGATCCGTGGGTCCCATTTTCCGGAGAGGTGTCCGAGTGGTTGAAGGAGCACGCCTGGAAAGTGTGTATAGGTTAATAGCCTATCGAGGGTTCGAATCCCTCTCTCTCCGCCAATTAAAAAAACCGGTTCTCTGTAACCGGTTTTTTTCTGTCTAGATCTCGCTGTTCCAAGCATTTCTTCCCATTCAAGTGCACTTGGCCATTTTTATACTATTCCGACATTCTCCTTCTCGGGCTCTTTCTTCGGCCTATATTCGCTGTGACGCCCCATTGGGATATGGATCGATTAATTGCCGTTGTTGCGCTTTATTAGATACGCTTAAATCAGTGGGTTAAATCAGGTTGGTCTTGATTGGTTCGACTTCCTTGTTCGGTGAACCAGAATCTGAGTATTTGATTGCTTGGTGCTTCCAAACTCTACGCGTCTAAACTTTGAGTTGCTAACGCTTTACGCTGATCGCGTTTTCGGGTTGGTCATGTTTTAAGAAGGCCTGGCGTCAGGAAAAATCCGCGCATGGGTGGTCCGATGCGCGAGGGATCATCAGGATATTTCTATTCGGGCCGCTTGTTTCTACCGTGCTTTCCAGTCGCAGCCTCGCTGGTTTCCCCTTTGACTAGTCGGACAATACAGTAACGCGGTCTTCACAGTTCACGGTGCCGCCGTGGACGACCTCGGCGTATACGCCCACGTGTGCGTTATTGTTCTGCGCTGCGGTTCTTAGGATCCCGGTATCGCGTGGTAAATCTCCCTGGGGTAGCGTAGTCATTACGCAGCGTGGGCAGGGTTCCGTAATATTGAGCACGACCTCCTTGCCGATTGCGATTTTCTTCCCGATCCATTCGTTCTCAATGAAGCCTGTCTGCTCGGTATCGGTGTTGACGACAAGGTTTGGACGGAACCTGCGTACTTCGAACTGTCCCTTGGGGTACAGACTACTCAGTTTTCTCAACGTGGGGATGCTGAGGATGTGGATGATCGCCAGATCGTAGAAGGTGCCGGCTGGCATGGCTTCATCGGTCACCGTATCCTGGTGATCGAGTTCTTCCATATCGGGCCAGTATTCTTCCAGTGTCGGTTCGTCGGGAACCGCTGAAACCAGTTCAACTGACCGGCCCAGTGTGCTTGAAAGTACCTTGTTTACATTGATGTCGCTACTGGAGACCGTAGTTCCGCAGGGTAGTGTGATATTGACCGGGACTGCCGTGCTCGCGGATGGCGGCTGGCTGTAGCGGGAACGGAAGGAAAACATGTCGGGCCACAGTTTCGGGTTCTTGGCGCTGACCACTTTACCGGTTTCGGTATCCATCAGGGCATAGACACGATCACCGACGATTCCCTTTTCGCTGATCTGGGTTGAAAGGACCACTTCTCCCATCATTGATTTCACCGGGTAGCGCCATACAGCGCTGATCATTCCTGCATTTTCTGATGCCATAGTTGCGACCTTTGTCGTTGATAATGGGTGTTCAACCTATTCCTGTTCAGGATGGCTGTTTGTATCGCCGGATTCAATGG
>DBZZ01000007.1:2079-7885 GCA_002311315.1 Methylococcaceae bacterium UBA1147
TGGTCATGTCAGGTGCTAGAATAGACCGGTGATTTTTCCTTCGTCGTCGATATCGATCCTTTCGGCGGCCGGGACTTTTGGCAAGCCGGGCATCGTCATCATGTTGCCTGCAATGGCTACGATGAAACCAGCGCCGTTCGCCAGGCGGACTTCTCTGATACTCACCGTATGTCCTGACGGGGCTCCCTTTAGGGTGGGGTCAGTGGAGAAGGACATCTGGGTTTTTGCTATGCAAACCGGGAATGTTCCGTAGTCCTTGCTCCACGCTTCGAGCTGGCTTTGAACTTTGGCGTCAAAGGTAACCGAGGAGGCGCCGTACAGTTTGGTTGCAATGGCCTCTATTTTTTCGGTCAGTGGCAGGTTCTCGTCGTAAACGAAGGAAAGCCCGGGCTCCCTGTTATCGACAACACGGAGAACTTCACGGGCTAGGTCTTCTGCGCCGGCGCCACCTTCGGCCCAATGCTTGGAAACAACGCATGTTGCTCCCAGTGCTTCGCATTTCTGTTTCAGCAGGTTGACTTCGGCATCGGTGTCGAAAGTGAAATGGTTGATGCAGATCACGCAAGGAAGGCCAAAGTGATTGGTGATGTTGCTGAGGTGTCGTTCGAGGTTCACAAAGCCTTCTTCAAGCGCCTGTAGATTCTCGGTGTTCAATTTGTCCTTGGCGATCCCACCATGAAACTTCAAGGCCCGGATGGTGGCAACCAGTACTACCGCCGAAGGCTTGAGTCCGGCCATACGGCATTTGATGTCGACGAACTTTTCAGCACCGAGATCGGCACCGAAGCCGGCTTCGGTGATGCAGTAGTCGGCGATTTTCATGCCAGTTTTGGTCGCGGTGACTGTATTGCATCCGTGTGCAATATTGGCAAATGGACCGCCATGGATAATGGCGACATTGTTTTCTAGGGTCTGGACCAGGTTCGGCTTGATCGCGTCCTTCAGCAAGGCCGCCATTGAACCGTGAGCGTTCAACTCGCGGGCATAGATCGGTTTTCTGTCGCCACGAGTGTAGCCAATGACAATCCGCCCGAGACGTCCCTTGAGGTCAGCGCGGCCGGTGGCCAGGCACAGGATCGCCATGACTTCCGAAGCGACGACGATGTCGTAGCCGTCTTCGCGCAGGTAACCGTTTGGAGTCCCCCCGATTCCTACGACAACTTTGCGCAAGGCTCGGTCATTCATGTCGACGACCCGTTTCCACTGGATCAGCCGCGGATCGATATTCAGCGCATTGCCGTGATTGATGTGGTTATCAATCATGGCAGACAGCAGGTTGTGGGCAACGCCAATTGCGTGAAAATCTCCGGTAAAGTGAAGGTTAATGTCTTCCATCGGAACGACCTGGGCATAGCCGCCACCTGCGGCACCGCCTTTGATACCGAAGCATGGGCCCAGGGAAGGTTCCCTCAGGCACATGATGGTCTTTTTCCCCAGGCGATTCATTGCATCGCCTAGGCCGACGGTGGTCGTGGTTTTTCCTTCGCCGGCTGGGGTCGGGCTGATGGCGGTGACTAGAATCAGTTTTCCGTCCGGCTTGTCGGCCAGGCTATTGACGTATTCCAGTGATAGTTTGGCTTTGTAGTGCCCGTAGGGGTCGAGATGCTCCGGCGGAATATCATATTGCTGTTTTGCCAGATCAATGATCGGCTTCATTTCCGCCTTTTGGGCGATTTCTATGTCAGACATTAACTTACCCTCCCGTTAAGACTTTTAGTTGCTGTAAACAGGGAATCGTGCGCACAGTGCCTTCACTTTCTCACGTGTTTCCGTGATCAACTGCTCGTTGTCCAGATCATCCATGATGTCACACATCATTGTGGCAATTTCGCGTGATTCTGCCTCCTTGAATCCCCGGGTCGTTGCGGCGGGTGTTCCAACACGGATACCGCTGGTCACAAAGGGTGATGCCGGGTCTTTGGGGACCGCGTTTTTGTTGATGGTAATGTAGGCCCGACCCAGAGCCGCGTCCGCAGCTTTCCCGGTAATGCCTTTTGCGATCAGGGAAACCAGCATCAAATGATTGTCGGTGCCGCCGGAGACGACGTCGAAGCCGCGAGACACGAAGACTTCTGCCATGGTTTTCGCGTTCTTGATCACCTGTTCTTGGTAGTCCTTGAATTCCGCAGACGCTGCTTCCTTGAACGCGACCGCTTTTGCGGCGATGACGTGCATTAACGGCCCGCCCTGGATGCCTGGGAAGACCATGGAGCTCAATTTCTTTTCGATTCCCGGGTTGCTTTTGCACAGGATGATGCCACCACGGGGGCCGCGAAGAGTTTTGTGCGTGGTGCTGGTTACGATGTCCGCGATCGGTACCGGGTTCGGATATAGACCAGTGGCTACCAATCCTGCCACGTGAGCCATGTCGACAAACAGCAATGCTCCGACTTCATCGGCAATATCACGGAAACGCTGCCAGTCCATGATGCGGGAGTAGGCGGAGAAACCGGCGACGATCATTTTCGGCTTGTGCTCGCGTGCCATGGCTTCGACCTGGTCGTAGTCGATCAGGCCGGTTTCTGGGTCCAGACCATACTGCACCGCATTGTAGATTTTTCCGGAGAAATTCGGTTTTGCTCCGTGAGTCAGGTGTCCGCCGTCGGCCAGGCTGAGGCCGAGAATCGTGTCACCGGGCTGGATCAGTGCCATGTATACGGCGGCGTTGGCCTGGGAACCGGAATGCGGCTGAACGTTGGCATAATCAGCGCCAAACAGCGATTTCACACGGTCGATGGCAAGTTGTTCTGCGACATCGACATGTTCGCATCCGCCATAATACCTTTTTGCCGGGTATCCTTCGGCGTACTTGTTGGTCAGCACCGTTCCCTGGGCTTCCATAACGCGGGGGCTGGTGTAGTTTTCAGATGCGATCAGTTCAATGTGCTCTTCCTGCCGGCGACATTCGTCTTCAATGGCCTGGGAAAGTTCGTCGTCATAGCCGGCGATCTTCTGAGATAGCTTGAACATTTGTTTTCTCCTGCTTGAGAATAGGTCCCACCATCTGGCCAGGCGGGGCTGGGTTAATAAAAAGTTTCGGATACCGGATTTCGAAAAAAGTCTAATGATACAACTTGGGGTAGATAAGAAGAACCTGCAGATCAGCTACGTTGGTCCCGGTTGCTCCGGTATCCAGAAGGTCGTCCGACCGTTTCAGCGCTACGTAGGAATCATTGTTGTCCAGGAACGCTTGCGGATTATCCAGGCCGTTGGCACGCATCCGCTGGATCGAACCTGGGTCGACGATCCCCCCCGCGGCATCGGTGGGGCCATCCCGCCCGTCGGTTCCGCCACTGAGGAAAACCCAGCGGGGTTCAAGCCCGTGGCGTTCAGCGGCCAGGGCGAAGGCTAGAGCCATCTCCTGGTTGCGGCCTCCCCGTCCGTTTCCCTTCAGCGTGACCGTGGTTTCCCCTCCGGCCAGAACTGCGATCGGGCTGGATTGTTCTTCCTGCATCAGCTTCTTTGCATGAACAGCGAGTTTCTCGGCCTCATCACGGGCTTCACCGCACAAAGCATCACTGTATATTTGGGTCTCGTAATCCTGATGTTCGGCTTGCCGGGCGATGGCATCAACACTGATCCGGTTACTGCCGATCAACGTATGTCCGACCTTTTCGAATTCACTGTCTCCGGGTTTCGGGGTTTCTGCGGTTTTTCCGCCAAAGCCGGCATCCAGGTGGGCGCGAACCCTGGGGGGTAACTGGTACCAGGCTCTTTTATTCCGAAAAACCTCGATTGCGTCCTGAAACGTGGTCGGATCCGGTATCGTGGGGCCGCTTGCAATCGAACTGAGGTCATTGCCGAGTACGTCGGAAAGGATTAGGGAATGGACTGCGGCTGGTGATGCGATCCGTGCTAGACCGCCGCCTTTTAGCCTAGACAGGTGTTTGCGGACACAATTGATCTGGTTGATGTCGGCGCCGCAGGCAAGTAGTATACAGGTCGTTGCGATCTTTTCCTCCAGTGTTATGGTGTCTACCGGGTAGGGGGCCAGTGCCGAGCCGCCACCGCTCACCAGAACCAATACCAACTCGTCGGATTTCGCTTCAGCTGCGTAACGGGCGATCTTTTTTGCGGCTTGATGGCCCGAATTGTCGGGCAGGGGATGACCTGCTCCTGTGACTTCGAAGCGGCTAACTGCTCTGACGTTTTCGTAGTTGGTGACGGCGAGACCCATTCCCGCGATCTTTTGATCAGGGATGATTGCCTGTGCGGCGTCGGCCATTGCGCAGGCTGCCTTGCCGATTGCGATCAGCCGCACCTTGTTCCAGGTTCCGATACGAACGGGCTGGCCAGGTGAATCCAGTCCCAGTCGTATCTGGCCGTTGTTGACAGTGAGTGCATTTTTGACAGCGTTATAGGGATCAGCCGCTTCTACACCTGCCTTGAAAATTTTTACAGCACCCTCCCTGACGGGCGGACACCAGCCGTAAGGGCTGGAATCAAGATTGTTATCCATTCACCTAATGTTGTTTAAGGATCGAGTATCTCCAGGCTTTGGGCCCGGTTTGGCAAAAAAAAAGTGGGATATTACCATGTATTGAATTCATGTTTCATTTTGAGTCTTGTATGGTGCAGGTGTTGTTTGAATTATTTCAGTCAATGAGAGTAGTATTGCCTCTTTTTGTCGGCGCATGATCGGGTGATGCTCGAAGTTCCGCCGAAACAAACGGTCAAGTTGGTTTGGCCATCCACCGATCATCAGATAAATTCAAGGTAGGATACGATGACTACACCTGCTCACATTGCCGTAACCGGGGCTGCCGGCCAGATTGGATATTCGTTGTTGTTCCGGCTTGCTTCCGGGGATTTTCTTGGAAAGAATCGCCCGGTCGTGCTTCACTTGCTGGAAATCACCCAGGCTATGGATGCTCTGCAAGGGGTGCTCATGGAATTGAATGATTGCGCATTTCCCCTGCTGCATGGGATCTATGCCTCGGACGATGCAAGGGTTGCATTCGCCGACATCGATTACGCGTTTCTGGTGGGTGCTCGTCCGCGCGGACCGGGGATGGAAAGGAAGGATCTGCTTGAAGCGAACGGGGCTATTTTTACCGAACAGGGAAAGGCCCTAAACGAGGTTGCCAAGCCGGAAGCGAAGATCCTTGTTACCGGCAATCCGGCCAACACCAACGCCTTGATCGCTCAGCGAAATGCGCCGGATCTGGATCCTTCCAATTTCTCTGCTCTGACCCGGCTGGACCACAATCGGGCAATCGGTCAGCTGGCCGGAAAATGCGGGGTTTTGGCTGCCGATGTCAGGAGAATGACAATCTGGGGCAATCACTCGAGTACCCAGTACCCGGACCTTCATCACGCCGAGGTGCAAGGTGACAGTGCATTGTCCCTGGTCGATCAGCGCTGGTTCGCAGATGACTTCATTCCTTCGGTCCAGCAGCGTGGTGCCGCAATCATAAAGGCCCGCGGGCTATCCAGTGCGGCTTCTGCCGCCAATGCGGCAATCGAGCACATGCGGGACTGGGTCTATGGCACAGCGGAAGGCAACTGGACTAGTATGGCGGTGCCGAGTGATGGAAGTTACGGTATCGAAGAGGGTGTCATGTATTCCTACCCGGTGACCATCAGCAATGGAGCGTACAGTATCGTTCAGGGCCTTGAAATTAATGATTTCAGCCGTGAAAGAATGGATTTGTCCGATCAGGAACTGCGCCAAGAAAAAAGCGCGGTTAGTCACCTACTGTTGTAGCCTTGCCATCAACGAAAAAAGCCTGCCAGGAATGCCTGGCAGGCTTTTTTGCGTCCAGCCTTGGGTTGGCGTTACTGAATCAGGCGATCTGATCGCCCA
>DBZZ01000087.1:0-137 GCA_002311315.1 Methylococcaceae bacterium UBA1147
GGCGGACTGGATATTCAGCTTGACGGGACGAAACAGCGTTTTCATGCGGTGGCCGGTACTGGTCATCCCGACTATCTCGGTGTACATTACCTGTCTTCCGAAGATCGAGGACGAACCTGGTCGCGAGCGAAGCAGCT
>DBZZ01000087.1:329-6175 GCA_002311315.1 Methylococcaceae bacterium UBA1147
CGCAGCCGGAGCAACTGTCCGGCAAAGGGATGCGGGCATCGCATCCCCGGATCGTAAAAACCGGGACCGGGTTCCTGGCTTTGTGGACACAGAGCGACGGGCAGACGCAGACGTTATCAATGCAGAGATTATAAAAACCATGAAGAAACATTTATCCCTTTGCCTTGGATTGATTCTGTTCTGGTCGTTTCCTGGGGTCAATGCGGAATTATTCAAGGTACTTCCCTTTACCAAGGGCAGTTTCTCCGAAATCAAGGAGCAGAATCAGAACAAGCCTTTCGTGCTGGTCTTCTGGTCGGAAACCTGCGGTTACTGCATGAAGGAACTGGCCATGTTTGGTCGCTTGCAGAAGCGGTTTCCTGATGTGAGGCTGGTTACAGTGTCGACGGATTCTTTTACTCCGGAGAAAACTGTTAAAGAAGTGATGGAACGCTGCGAGCTCGAACTGGTTGACACCTGGGTCTTTGCCGAGCAGTTTCCCGAAATGGTTTACGCAGATGTCAGCAGACGCTGGCGCGGCGAATTGCCAGTGACCCATTTTTTTGATCGTGACCATCAGGAAACGCGCCACCTGGGGGTTGTCAAGGAGGAAGAGCTGGTTGCGTGGCTAGAAGTCCAGTCGCAGATCTGATGAAGTTTTTAGCGTTGTTGACCCGCTTCATTAGGTAACGGTCGATCATCCGTCGGATCAGTGTCTGATCGAGTTCTGTTGGAAAGACAGTCGGCTGGCTGCTGACTGAAGCTGCTATTCTCCTATCATCTGGACAACAATCGAACGGGTTCGGGCGCAGGTGTCGAAATCGACCACTACGACCTGCTGCCAGGTTCCGAGCATCAGGGCGTTTTTGGAAAAGGGGATGGTCAGTGACTGACCCTGGATCTGGCCCCGCAGATGACTGTGCCCGTTGTCTTCTCCCGCGTTCCTAACGTTGTGCTGCCATTCGGGGTTTGGTGGAATCAGCTGGTTCCAGCTCTCCCGGGTGTCGATTCGCAGTCCCGGTTCGTCTTCGAAGATCATGACCGAGGCGGTCGTGTGCCTGACGAAGAGCGTGACAATTCCGGCCGATAGGCCGGATTCATCAAGCAGTTCACAGACCCTTTCGGTGATGTTCTCGATCCGGGTACCGCCCTGCATATCGAGTGTGAATTGTCGGGTCGCTATCGGCATGCGTGAGGCTCCCTGCTGATTGAGTGAAGAGTTCTGAGTTCTTCGTCAGAGATGTCGCCGTTGCGGGCATCAATCAGTATCGAATCGAAAACCCCGTCGGCGGTCAGGGTGCGAAGACCAGACAAAACTCGGGATCCCAGTTGACCCTTGTCTTTGAGGCTATCGAGGTACAGGAAAGCTTCGGAGAAGCTTTCCTGGTTTCGGTTGTAGTAGTCGCTGCCCCGTTCCCGGTTACTGTAGGCTTCGAGTTGTTCGCAGGCGACCAGTATCTCTCCCAGTTCGCGGACCCATGGTGGCTGGTCTTGCATTTGTTCCGGGTAGTAATAGTACAGAACCACTTTTTCCATCCAGGTCGACCAGTTTACCCCGTGTTTTTTTAGGGCGGAGAGTGTTTTTTTGACCTGCCGGCGCAGACGCCTTCCGTAGCCCAGACGCATTTCGATCTGTTCCCTGGTCCAGTCGTTGTCCTGCAGGCCCAACGCCGTGATCTGATCACCGTAAAGTGTCCAGAAAGCCTCGGTTTCCTGCCCATATTCGGTCTCGGGGTGAACTGCACGCCATTCCGCGGGCCGTGTCGGAACGTCCTGTTCCCTGGCCCACGTCCAGATCGTCCCGAATAATTTCTGGTCCAGTCCGGCCCGTCCCAGATCGTGTAGCAGGCAGGCGATCTGGTAATCGCGCAGACGATCCTGATCGTGGCCGAGGTGTTTTGCTACGGCGGTGCACATCTTGGCTGTCCTGAGTGCGTGCGGCTTGTCGTATCCTTCGATGATCTGACCCGGTTTTTCCGGATGAGGGTAATCGTAGTAGTGCAGAAGAGTCTCTACCGTTGTCTGGGGAAGGTACAACAGTGGGTCGGAATTCGGTTGGGGCATGCCGCCAAGTTTAAAAGAAGGCCGCACAGAAAGTAAATCCATTGCCTGCTTCACTGTATATGTTGACGATGGGTAGAAATGCGCTGGTGATTGCCGGTGCCTGATATTATGTTGGGCGTTATTCCGGCACCGGTCAGCGGCCAACCTTGTTTTCTCAACCGGGCCAGTTTCCATCAATCCCGCGGGAGAGAGCGATGATCTAACAGGCGATGGCCGGACTTCTTTTTTTCGTTCTGATCGCTTGGAGCAGCAGTGAAAACCGGAAACAGGTCAGATTGTTGACGATAGCCGGAGGCCTTGGTCTGCAGTTTGTACTGGCTTTTACCCTGCTCAAAATCCGTTGTTCAAGACGCTTTTCGGCTGGCTTAACGGAATAGTCATTGCGCTATCCGATGCTACGGGAGAAGGCACACGTTTCGTGTTCGGTTACCTTGGTGGTGCCGATTAGCTCTTCGTTTCCAGCGGTGCCGGGTCGACCTTTATCCCGGCCTTTCAGTCGCTTCCGGTGTTGCTGGTGGTGAGTGCCATCTCTTCCGTCCTGTTTTACTGGGGGATCCTTCCGGCGGTGGTAAGGATTCTGTCCCGCTGTTTGCAAAGACCGCTGGGGATCAGCGGGCGGGTGGGGCTGGGTGCGGCGGCCAATGTCTTTGTCGGCATGGTGGAAGCCCCCTTGATGATCCGGGAATACCTTGCCGACATGACTCGCAGCGAACTGTTTATCATCATGACCACTGGTATGGCCACGGTGGCCGGAACGGTCATGGTGCTCTACGCGTCGATCCTGTCGACGGTGATTCCTGATGCACTGGGGCATCTGCTGACGGCTTCGATCATCAGTGCCCCGGCTGCCATACTGGTTGCATTGATCATGGTTCCCGACGAGCGATCGGAGATGAAGCAACAGGACAGCCTGGATGCCCAACCACCTCGTGCCTTCAGTGCAATGGATGCCCTGACCCGCGGAACCCTCGACGGGGTGAGCATGCTGATCAATATCGGTGCTATGTTGATTGTACTGGTAGCTCTGGTCAGCTTGGTCAACAATGCCATTGGCCTGTTGCCTGCCATCGCAGGACAGATGCCGAGCCTCCAGTTGTTACTCGGATACCTGATGACGCCGGTTGCGAGGCTGATGGGCATTCCCTGGAATGAAGCCCTTGATGCCGGTCGTTTACTGGGCACCAAGCTGGTACTGAACGAACTGGTGGCCTATCTAGACCTGATGAACCTGCCTCCGGGGACGCTGCGTTCTTCCAGCGTTTTGATCCTGACTTACGCGCTTTGCGGGTTCGCCAATTTCGGCAGTCTTGGCATCATGTTGGGCGGCTTTAGTGTGCTGGTTCCTGGGCGCCGGGATGAAGTAGCAGGCCTGGGCATGAAATCGCTGGTCGCGGGGACAATCGCAACCTTGATGACGGGTACGGTGGTTGGGATCATCACCTGACCTTCCGATCAAAAGAGATCAAGTCTTTTTGCGCTGTTTTTTCGCCGTTAACGAACACTTTCCTGTTTATTGACCCTTGGATGACAACACTTAATCAGATCGATAGACTGCGTCTTTTTGCCATGTAGCCATGTAGCCATGAAAGACTTGTACCGACAATGCCCTGTTTCAGTAACGTTCTTTATGCTATTCGCTTTGTCTTCTGGTGAGTTGAATGCAGAGGTCGATAAGGATTTCGGCGTATGGGGAGCAATCCAGGGACAGGGAAGTTTCATTTTTGACGCCCGGGATTCCGGGAAATGGCAATGGTGGATGGAAGGCCAGAGCCGTTTTTTTAAGGATGCCACACGGCTGGAGCAAAGCTTGATTCGGCCGGGGTTCGGTTACCAGTTGTCGAAAAAACTAAGCCTATGGCTTGGCTATGCTTGGATCCAGAATCAGCCGAAGGGCAGAAATGCAACGGATGAGCACCGGGTCTGGCATCAAGCAAGCTGGAAGGATTCATTCGGTTGGGGTAACGCGTTTTCCAGAACCCGCCTTGAACACAGGTTTCAGAGCAATGGCGACGATGTTGGTTGGCGTTTCAGAGAATTTCTGAAATTCACCCGCCCGCTTTCTTCAAGGTTTTATGCCTCTCTGTGGAACGAAGTGTTCGTCGATTTGAATAATACGGACTGGGGCGCTGATGCCGGTTTTCGGCAAAATCGTTTTTTTGCAGGTCTGGGTGCTTTTGTCGATGCCGAACGGCATTACCGTGTGGAAATTGGCTACCTCAACCAGTACGAGGACAAGCCGTCGTCAACAGACAACATGAACCACATTGTTTCATGCAACCTTTTCATTCGTTACTGATTAGGCTAGACCAGTCTTGATTGACCCGTTAAACGCCAGATTTGTTTTGGTTTTGGTTCTGGATCCGCTCGTAGTGTAGAAAGTCCGGAGAGAATGAAATCCAGTCTAACAAATTCCGTGTCGCTTTTGGAAAGGGTTCCATGCACTAGCGTCCAGGTCTAACCCGAGACGAACCATGTCAACAGTTGATAACGGTGCGTGTCAAGCAGGAGCAGAACACAGACCATTGCCGGTACCGTATACCAGAGATCGGGTAACCGGCCAACTGTTGCAGCACCAGCGCTCCGCAGGCGAACGATAAGCTTCGAAGAACCACCTAACAAGGATAGTCGAGGTCTCCGTTTTGACGCAGTCAGCTGCGTCCGGTTGATTGTGTGGGTGATCGCGCTGGCTCTCTTGAGATGACGGGTCGGGCTTTCAACGAGTGGGTCAATGCATCTGTGAGTTCGTGGCGCGGGGTCAAAGGAATTTTTCGACCACGAACATTGCCGGGGCTTCCCCATCGGCATTCGAAGCGTCGCTGTCGACAAAGTAGCCTCCGGTCGCGAACCGGGAGCAAGAGACCGAAAACTGCGGTAGTGAATGCCTTTCCTGCCTTGGTTTTCAGGAGAAGCTTGCTTCTAGCCTGATCGTCTGGAGGCGCTGTAAGCAGGCTGAGAAGGCATTGCACAATTGTGCATATGATCTTCCCAATTTTATTGCCGGCAACCGCAGATCTCCATACGTTGTTCGAGGGGCGATGATTGGTGGTTTACGCTGGCCGTCTTTTTGGGGAGAATATCGCCAGCGGATGGTGATCCATGGGAGACTTGTCCCATGAAACCAGTTTTTTTAACCCGGAGGATGAAGGATGAGCGAATTTAGAAAATACGTCTGCGTGGTTTGTGGACACGTCTACGACGAGGCCGAGGGTGACCCGGACGGTGGAGTTCCCGCGGGGACACGCTGGGGAGACGTTCCGGACGAGTGGGTCTGTCCGGACTGCGGTGCAACAAAAGCCGATTTCGAACCTGCCTGAGCTTTATCGTGTCTATGGGTAGGCCGACCGACACCCAATCAGCACCCGGCTATCCGTTTCTTTTTGCATGGACGGGCCTGATGAACAGAGTTTTTACCGTGAAACGGGAAGGGGCGTGGTTTTAGCCGGGAAGATAACCCTCCATTTTGAACCTTGCGCTAAAACAGGTCCGAGGGAACAACCCGTCAAGGAGGGGGTTGTTGTTCATTTGATCCACTGCCTCAGCCTTGTCTTGTGTCTGATCTGGTGTCAGCCAGCCGGCGCAGAAACAGTGCCCAACCTGATGTGGGGCCGCAGCGTGGTCAAGATCCTTGCCGACACCAACAAGGGTCGCGTATCCATGGGCTCGGGCGTCGTGGTTGCTGTCAACCGCGTTGCGACCAACTGCCATGTTATCCGGGCTGCCGTTTCGATCGTCCTGACCAAAGGCATTATCCGTTATCCGGTTGTGGCGCAGGCCGTCATGCCGGAACGCGATGTATGCATTCT
>DBZZ01000051.1:0-901 GCA_002311315.1 Methylococcaceae bacterium UBA1147
GGGCGAGGTTAGCGGTGTCATCGGTTTCGCGGTTTTTGCGCTTCTACTTTATCTGTTCCGGGGTACCTGGTTTCATGCCATCAAGGTTCCGCACATCGTTCTGCTCCAGAAATCTGAGACTCTGGCGGGATGGGTTCAGATCGGGTACGCCAAAAGCCGGGCAAAGGAACGTTTCCCCAATGCCGGAGAACTCTCGACGCTGGACACCAGAATCAGGGGTAGCCTGGCTTATCTCGGCGGGCAGACCACCGGATTTGGACGCTGGTTTTCAAAGCTGGGTGATGGTACGGCTGCACGGGTGGTCACAGGAATATCGGCAGGCCTTATGACCTTGACTCACGAAGTCATTGTCGCCCGCTGTCTCAAGGACGCAAGTCGTTCGGCCAGCGCAGTCGCAGCCGAAAGCCTTGTCTACTATGGCCAGAACTTCGAGAAACTTTTCAGGAATTCGCTGGTGCTGCTTGTGGTGAAATATGCAGTCGCTCTGGCACTGTTTGTCCTGATCCTGGCTCCGGTTGGCTGGCTTGATGAGGCACTGCCGGTCAACTTTGGAAACTGGACCTATGTCTTTGCCCTACTCCTCACCTGGCCGATCAAGTCGGCGCTGATTGATCCAATCGGTCTGGTAGCGATGATCAACCTGTATTCAGATCTCACTGAAGGGCAAAGCCCTGATGCCCAATGGGAAGAAAAACTCGGCACTGAATGTGATGACTTTAGCAGGATCAAGAAGCAGGCCGAGTATGCTGATAAGAAGTCTAACGGAGGATCTAATCCGGATAGCAAAGAGGAACCGACTGAAACGGACCGTTCATCCGAGGGTTAAAAGCTCGTTACAACCTCGCCTTTATTTGGCCACACCGGGAATACATGCCGACTGATTCAACACATCGGTCGGGTT
>DBZZ01000051.1:1007-5289 GCA_002311315.1 Methylococcaceae bacterium UBA1147
CAATCGAATGAACCTGGCCGGTCCACTGGTCGTTCTCCTGTTCGGTCAGGGCGTTTCTCCAGCATGGTTTTCAGTTTCAGGTCATTCGTCTTCTGGAAGTCCGACACAAGGAATCCTTCCTTGTTCCTATAGAGATCCAAATCGTATAATGCACCGATCATTTCAATCGATGGGGATCATATGCGAATTGACCACGAAGCGCTGACCTTTGACGATGTTCTTCTGTGTCCTGCCCATTCCACCATTCTTCCTGCGGACGTGGATCTTGCCACCGCGCTGACCCGCGAAATTCGGCTGAACATCCCCCTCCTGTCTGCGGCCATGGACACGGTTACCAATGCCCGGCTTGCCATTGCGATTGGCCAAGAAGGTGGGATCGGTATTGTTCACAAGAACATGACCATCGAACAACAGGCCCTTGAAGTCGCTCAGGTCAAGAAATACGAAAGCGGTGTGATCAGGGAGCCGATTACGGTTGGACCTGAGGCCACCGTTCGTGAAGTCATGGACTTGACTCGTGCCAAGAATATTTCCGGCGTGCCGGTTGTCGATAGGGACGAACTGATCGGTATTGTCACCAGTCGTGATCTTCGTTTTGAAACAAAACTGGATGAGCCGGTGACCCGGGTGATGACACCGAAGGACAAACTGGTGACGGTCCATGAGAACGCCGATCGTCAAGAAGCGATTCACCTGTTGCATCAGCACCGCATCGAAAAAGTCCTTGTGGTGAACGACAATTTCCAGTTGCGTGGGCTAATTACGGTAAAGGACATCCAGAAGGCAACCGATTATCCGCAGGCGTCAAAGGACAGCCAGGAGCGCTTGAGAGTTGGGGCTGCAGTAGGCACCGGGGAAGGAACCCAGGAGCGGGTTGAAGCCCTGCTCCATGCCGGTGTGGATGTCATGGTGGTGGACACCGCCCATGGCCATTCGCAGGGGGTACTGGACCGGATTCGTTCGATCAAGCAGTTGCATCCCGAAGTTCAGGTGATCGGTGGAAACATCGCCACGGCCGAAGCTGCGCTGGCACTTGCCGAGGCCGGTGTTGACGCGGTCAAGGTGGGGATTGGGCCCGGGTCGATCTGTACCACTCGGATTGTTGCCGGTGTAGGTGTGCCGCAAGTGACCGCCATCGGTAATGTGTCGGCTGCGCTCAAGGATACAGGGATCCCGGTGATCGCTGATGGTGGAGTCCGGTTTTCGGGGGACATTGCCAAGGCCCTTGCCGCGGGCGCCTACACGGTGATGCTGGGAGGTCTTTTCGCGGGGACAGAGGAGGCGCCCGGCGAAGTCGAACTGTACCAGGGACGCTCTTACAAATCCTACCGTGGAATGGGATCTCTTGGTGCCATGGGGCAACAGGAGGGTTCGAGTGACCGTTATTTCCAGGAAGAAACCGATTCGGTCGAAGAACTGATTCCCGAAGGGGTCGAAGGCCGGGTACCCTACAAGGGGCCGTTGGTGGCGGTTATTCACCAACTGCTGGGCGGGCTCCGGGCCAGCATGGGATACACGGGATGTGCTTCGATCGATGAACTTCGGACCAAGGCCCGTTTCGTGCGGGTGACTGCAGCCGGTATGCGTGAAAGCCATGTGCACGATGTGACGATGACCAAGGAGCCACCAAACTACCGGATTGAATGAACAGTCTAAACAGTCAGAATGACCAACATCCGGATATCCATTCCGATAAGATCCTGATCCTGGATTTTGGATCGCAATATACTCAATTGATTGCCCGCCGGGTTCGAGAATCCGGCGTGTATTGCGAAATTCACGCCAGTGATTGCGAGTCGGAGTTCGTCGTCGATTACAACCCCCGGGGGATTATCCTTTCCGGTGGGCCGGAAACGGTCACCGATGAAAGTGCACCGGTGGCCCCGGACGCGGTGTTTACTCTTGGGGTGCCGGTTCTGGGGATCTGTTACGGGATGCAGACTACCGTGGCCCAACTCGGCGGACGAGTGGATGCGGCGTCGCATCGGGAGTTCGGCTTTGCCCAGGTCAGGGCACGAGGTCATTCCGGATTGCTTCGGGATATCGAAGACCACACCACGCCGGAAGGCTACGGGATGCTTGATGTCTGGATGAGTCACGGCGATCGGGTGACGGAATTGCCGGCCGGATTTAAGGTCATCGCCAGTACCGACAGCGCACCGATCGCTGGGATTGCTGACGAGCAAAGACAGATCTACGGTTTGCAGTTTCATCCCGAAGTAACCCACACAGCCCAGGGAAGCCGAATCCTTGACCGTTTTATTGTTGACATTTGTGGTTGCCGGCGGCTTTGGACCCCGGAACAAATCATTGAAGACAGCATTCGAGGTGTTTGCGAACGGGTTGGAAAGGGCCGGGTGATCCTGGGGCTTTCGGGAGGCGTTGATTCGTCGGTCGTGGCTGCGCTATTGCATCGAGCCATTGGTGAGCAGTTGACGTGTGTTTTCGTGGATACCGGTTTGCTGCGATTGGGCGAGGGTGATCAGGTTATGGCCACTTTTGCCGAGCACATGGGAATCCAGGTCATTCGCGTGAATGCGGAGGATTTATATCTGGAACGGCTGAAGAATGTTTCGGATCCAGAACAGAAGAGAAAGGTTATCGGTAACCTGTTTGTCGAGATATTTGAGCAGGAGGCTACAAAGCTGCAAGGCGTTGAATGGCTGGCTCAGGGCACGATTTATCCCGATGTGATCGAATCGGCCGGTGCGAAATCGGGCAAGGCCCACCTGATCAAGACCCACCACAACGTTGGTGGGCTGCCCGAGGACATGAAGCTGAAGCTGATTGAACCCCTGCGGGAGTTGTTCAAGGATGAGGTTCGAAAGATCGGCCTGCAACTGGGACTGCCCTCGGAGATGATTCATCGTCATCCGTTCCCCGGGCCGGGTCTGGGCGTGCGGATCCTTGGCGAGGTCAAAAAAGAGTTTGCAGAGTTGCTTCGCAAGGCCGACGCCATTTTTATCGAGGAACTGCTGAAGCACGACCTGTACAACAAGGTAAGCCAGGCCTTCGCGGTTTTTCTACCGGTAAAATCCGTGGGCGTGATGGGGGATGGTCGAAGGTATGACTACGTGGTTGCCCTGCGTGCGGTAGAGACCATCGATTTCATGACCGCCCGGTGGGCGCATCTACCCTATGACTTCCTCGAACATGTTTCACGCAGAATCATCAACGAGACCCCGGGAATTTCGCGGGTGACCTACGACATCTCCGGCAAGCCCCCGGCTACGATCGAGTGGGAGTGATTATTCAATCTTAACTAATGGTATTACGATAGTTTGTGCTTACAAAGTAGTTACAAAGCCTAACCTTCTACCCTTGATTTCTCTTGGATTTCTTGTAAGAAGTACAAAGAAATCGTCACTATTTCGTGTCATAAAGTCATGGCAAGAAATAAAAGATTATCAAAGAGCAACTGGAGCAATTCCAACCATGAGATCTTAGGTGGCAAAGGGCAGATCTTTTTTGTAAAATATATGGATAGATCGGCATCCTTTTGATTGGCGAGATATTCTCGTTCTAATATAATAGTTTCACAGCTATACATAACGAGAAAAGGTGATCATCATGGGAATCGGAAAACAGGAAAAGACCCTTTCCAAGAAACAGATTAATGTGATGTCGATTCATCTCGGAACCACCAGAAACCCGATTCGGAACAAGGCAATATTTCTTCTCTCTGTGAAGTCGAGTCGTAAGCTTCCCCAATCACGTCATCGGCCGCGTAGGTTCTGAGTGGTAAATAACATTCCGTACAGGGCGAGGGGTCATTCGGGTTCACAAAACGCTTATAGATTCCGTGGTTACATCCAGGTTCGTTGCCTGCTTGTCGTAAAACCGCAGCCGACAACTGATCCATAAAACCTTCAGCACCGTGACGACAACACTCGACGAGTGTTATTAAATTATAAAGTGCTGGATGTCTTTACGGGCCTTTTCGTAATCTTCAGGACTGCCAATATCAACCCAGTAACTATTGTGACATTCCACAGCCGGATTTACCTGATTGCGAATGAGCTCAAGCATTAGATGATCAAATCCAAAGCATGTATCGTTGGGGATATATTTTAGGATGTGTTTGCTGGCCATATAGATCCCCATGCTGACCTCAAGAGGAATTTCCGGTTTCTCCTGAAAACCCACCAACGATTTACCACCATTGGTATTGAGTACTCCATAGTCTACCTTTTGCGTCCTTTTAAAAGAAGAAATAGTAAACAGCCTTTTTCCTTTCACATGAGTATTATAAAAACGACCATAATCCAGGTCGGTCAGCACA
>DBZZ01000051.1:5408-7002 GCA_002311315.1 Methylococcaceae bacterium UBA1147
TAGCGTTAATGGACCCATAGTGCTTAGGGGTTTGTCTTCAAGTGAATAATCTATTTTTACATTCCAATCCGAACCGTCCCCGAAAAAATCTACAATGAGCTCTGCCATGTGATTTACAGTAATGGTGATTTTTGTAAACCCATGCTTTACCAGTTGTTTTATAATAATCTCCAGTATGGGCATACCTCCTATAGGAACGAGTGGTTTAGGTAACCCAATAGTATAGGGTTTCATTCGAGTTCCTTTACCGCCTGCCAATATTACAGCTCTTTTAGACATTGAAAATATCAGGCTTATAAAATTGTGTATTCTGTTTAAACCATTCAATGGTTCTTTTTAAACCGTTTTCCAATGTATATTGCGGACTCCACCCGGTATGGCTAGTGATTTTCTTGTTGTCGCAATACAGGCGCTCCACCTCACTTTTTTCCGGCCGAACCCTTCTATCGTTTGTGTCAATCGACACCTCGGCGCCCATGGAGCAAGCAATCAGCTTCACCAGTTCACCGATGGCTATCTCCTCGCCTACACCGATGTTGGTGATTTCGCCATTCAGAGCCGGGCAGTTGGCAATTTCAAGAAATCCAGCCACGGTATCTTTCACAAAAGTCAGGTCGCGTGTAGGACTCAGATTACCCAATTCCAGCTCTGTCTTGCCACTGAGAATCTGGGAGATCACTGTTGGGATAATGGCACGGGCTGACTGACGTGGCCCATAGGTATTAAAAGGTCTGACAACCTTTACCGGCAAATCAAAAGATCGATAAAAACTCAAAGCCAATTGGTCAGCAGCGATTTTTGTGGCGGAATAGGGTGATTGCCCAACCACTGGATGGTTTTCATCTATGGGTACGTATTGTGCTGTTCCATAGGTCTCACTGGTGGAGGTCACTATCAGGTTCTGCACGGCAGATTGACGAGCGGCCTGAAGCACATTATAAGTACCTTCAATATTCGTTTTGATATAGGCTTTCGGTGACACGTAAGAGTAGGGGATTCCGATTAGAGCAGCCAGATGAAATACAGTGTCGCACCCTCGTACTGCATCATACACAACGTCAAAATCCCGCACGTCCCCACTCACTACTTCAATTTCATCCACCACCCGGAGGTGATCCAACCATCCCCATTGATTTCTTGAATTATAATGAACAAAAGCTTTTACACTGAAACCTTCTCGAATACAGAGTTCAGTCAAATGTGAGCCAATAAAACCTCCAGCGCCGGTAATCAATACTGATTTCATGTGAATGGCTTTCTTTGGTTTTATTTCAAGAAATCGTCATATAAGATTACCGTCAATCAATGAGGTAATAAATGATCTATTTTCGATGGCTGAAGATCATTGCGATGATACTATTTCAAAAACCATGAACTTGATGAGTCTGCATCAGGCATTCTTTAGGGTATAGATAGTTTAAAGTACCGCTCCGACAGGATCATGTCTCAGTTTTGGCAACCCGGGTTTCCTTTCTCCCTGGGTTCAACTTGTTCATACAACCCGGATTGACCGTACCAGCGTAAACTGAGAGAAGCTCGGTAGTTTACCGCTAACCCACTCGAAAGAAGGCTGAAAATGAACAGATCGACGCCC
>DBZZ01000051.1:7071-8333 GCA_002311315.1 Methylococcaceae bacterium UBA1147
TTTCCGATCACAGCATCGTGTTTCCGAGACCACCCCATAACCGCCATCATCATCACGCTACAACATTTTCTTATTTTCGATGTTTTTTTGTTGCCAGCGCCAAGTGTCTTCACACATGGTTTGTAAGTTGTACTGAGCTTTCCAGCCAAGAACCCGTTCCGCATATTCCGTAGATGCCCAATATTCAGCAACATCACCTACTCGTCGCTCGACGACTTCATAGGGTATTGGTTTTCCACTCGCTTGTTCAAAGGCACGCACCATTTCGTATACACTGCTTCCCCGGCCTGTACCCAGGTTGAATATGCTAAGAATTGATTTTTTTGTATGGAGGTAGTCGAGGGCGGCAAGGTGACCTTTGACTAGATCGACTACGTGGATGTAATCTCTGACACCGGTTCCATCTCTTGTAGCATAGTCATTACCGAATATCTTTAGTTTTTCTAGTTTACCTAAGGCGACTTGGCTAATGTAAGGCATGAGGTTATTGGGAATGCCGCTAGGGTCTTCTCCAATCAGTCCACTGGGATGTGCGCCGACCGGGTTGAAGTAGCGTAAGAGGCAGATTTTCCAACTGGGATCAGCTTTATGGAGATCCTTGAGGATCTCTTCAATGATCAGTTTAGAACGGGCATAGGGGTTGGTAATTCCTCCAGTGGGAAAGCTTTCTAGTATTGGGACCGTTTCTGGATCCCCATAGACTGTAGCGGTAGAACTGAAGATAATCGTACTGAGATTAGCTCGGGCCATCTCTTCTAGAAGTATGATGGTACCGGTTACATTATTGGCGTAGTACTCTAGAGGTTTATGAACTGACTCACCGACGGCCTTGAGGCCAGCGAAATGGATAACTGCGTCGATGTTATGGCTCTGGAAAATCTCTTGCAATGCAATGCGGTCCCGGATGTCTGTCCGGTGAAAAATGAGGTCATCTATCAGATTCTGGCCATCCCCGAGCTTCTTGTTCGTGATGGTTGCAACCCGTTCTAATGCACCTAATTTGCTGTTGCTGAGATTATCGATAACGACTACTTGATGTCCCTGATCGAGTAGCTCAACGCAGGTGTGGGTTCCGATATAGCCGGTGCCACCGGTTACTAAAAGCTTCATGAATTGAACACCTGATACCACCTTGTAAAATTCCGTGTTCCCTTATTTTATCGACGTAGTGAGCTTGTACCCAAACTCTTTATTATGCTGGGCCAGTAATCGCGCATTAGAAAGTCCCACATAACCGATTTCTACAACTGTAGATTTCAACC
>DBZZ01000051.1:8419-9061 GCA_002311315.1 Methylococcaceae bacterium UBA1147
GGCCGTTTCATCTATTTGACTTTCTGGCGTTATTCGACCACAATTGTGGTAAATTAAGTGTTGGGAGGTGGTGATGAGCACCGTTTCGATGCGTATCGATGAAGACTTGGTCCGTGCCGCACGGGCAGCTGCCAAAGCAGAGTTCCGCACCGTGCAAGGTCAAGTGGAGTTCTGGGCGAAGGTGGGTCGAGCAGCGTTGGATAATCCTGATCTGCCTGCGTCGTTCATCGCTGAGAGCCTGATGAGCAAAGCTGAGCCCCGGGAGGACAGCATGCCGTTCGTGCCCCGTTCGGCAGCTAAAGTGTGATCTGGGAGGTTCGTCAGACTCGGCGATTTGCCCGTGTATACAAAAAACTGTTTGATAATATCGTGGTAGAAGTCGATGTAGCCGTTGATAAGATCGCTCAAGATCCCGACATTGGTGAGAGGAAAAAAGGCGATCTTTCTGAGCTGTGGGTTTATAAGGTTCACTGCTTGGGGCAGCTCTATTTGCTGAGCTACACACGCGAGGACGGTGTGCGCCTTGTCTATCTTGAAGTGCTCGGCCCTCACGAAAACTTCTACCGCGACTTGAAGCGTTAATCCGGCGCTCAAGGGTGAGCAATTTTTTTATCGTCCGTGAAAAATAGCTTGATGTATTTT
>DBZZ01000068.1:0-149 GCA_002311315.1 Methylococcaceae bacterium UBA1147
AGTAGGTTCTGACTGAACTGGTTTCGTCTGACTCATAGGGGAAGGAGAGGTTGGTTCTTTTGACGAAGAGAGAGTGAGTTGGTAGTAGGGGAACCATAGTGGGTTCCCCTTTTTCGTTTAGGGATTTGTTATGAATTCGTCAGATAGGA
>DBZZ01000068.1:455-23099 GCA_002311315.1 Methylococcaceae bacterium UBA1147
TGGTACGAAAACGGACAGAAGGAGTTAGAAGGAAACGTCAATGATGGAAAGAACGATGGACTTTTCACTGAATGGTATGAGAACGGACAGAAGAAGTGGGAAAAAGACTTCAAGGATGGAAAGTTCTACGGATTTTGGACTTTCTGGGATGAAGATGGAAACGTCACCGATACCGAAAGGTACAAGAATGGTAAGTTAGTCCAATAGAACCATGTTGTGTACCGACTGATGAGAAGTATTCAGGGAATTATGAAATGAAAAACGTTCTTTACATCGTTCTGTCGTTAGTCCTTTTGACTGGGTGTACTGGTGAACAGGAAAAGGTAGTCACGTATCTACAAGACAGGAAAGGACTACTGTACGAGGTAAATACCGAAGTACCTTTTACTGGTGTGTACGTTGAGAAGTACGACAACGGGCAGAAGAAGATAGAAGCACATTACAAGAGTGGGAAGTTAGAAGGGGATTGGAGGGAGTGGTTTGAGAACGGAGAAGAGAAGAAAAGGGGATTTTATAGTGATGGTAAGTTCCGTGATAGGACTGTATGGGAGAGTTATTGACTTGATTTCTGGTACACAGGGATGGTGTATTGAGTGGATAAAGAACTAATGAGAACTGTTTAGGTTATGGGTGGTGGGTCCCATATTTGGATTTTTTGTCCCCCCTTCGACCCCCATCAAAAATATTCTTATATGGGTCATATTTCGTAAGGATTTTTTGTCTCTAAACCCACACTTTTATAGGGGAAAAAGTTACAGAAATCTTACAAACTCATATCAACACCAGTAAATACGGGTAGTATAGGGTAGGCAAACTATCTAGTAAGAATAGAGCATAAAGTAATTGAACAGAATTAATGCTGTTTTAAAATTTCTTCTAATTCTAAAGAAGTGAGTTCTTTTATTTTGTTAAATAAGTACCACAAGGCAAGAAATAATACCAAGGTTGATGGAAGCGCAATCACGGGATAACTCAAGACTGTCATTCTTCCAATCTCGGCATTAAATGCTTCAGTGCCAGGCTGACTGACAACAATTAGTTTGGCTAAAACATAATTCAATACTGATGAGAGAAAGAATGAGCCGGCGACGATATAGTTGGCGGTAACCAGTACCCTCTGGAAATTCTTGGTTGCATTGTGTTCTTTCAAGGCTTGCCTAACCTTTTTCAGATTCAATAGCACATCATTAAAGATTAATGTATTGATTAGTGGGTGAGGTGTTTTAATTGAGATCAGTGTGGCTATGCCGAAGATGGCAGGAATCATTGCTTCTTTAATAGCGACATATTTCGGGTCCAGTTCAAATAAACCAATTCCACCGGTCAAGGTGACATTGATGATTCCGAGAGCAGAGAAAAAATTGATTTTTTTTGTTTGTATAAAACCATGCAAACCGTAACTAATAGGGAAAGCCAATGCAATGATCAGAGCGTTATGGACCCCAAGATGTTGCGTACCACTTAGTTTCGTTAATATCAAGGTTGGTATAATTATATTAAATAGTAGATTTTTTAATAAATCCTTGGAATTATTTTCTGGTAACTGGATGTTTTTCGTCTCGGTCATGGCGCTTGTTTTCTTTCTATTCAGTCAGTGCGTATCTATATTGTAGTCAAGTCTTGGCTTTCAAAGGCGTGGCAATATGAAGCGACAATCAAATAATTAGTTTTTATATATAAAAAAGCCGTCCGAGGACGGCTTTGGATGTTGAAGTGGTGGAGGCGGCGGGAATCGAACCCGCGTCCGCAGGCACTCCGCCTTTGGCTCTACATGCTTATCCCGTCATTGATTTAACTGGCGGCTACCCGACGGGCGGAGAAAACCGACAGCGATTCCGGTAAAGGTTTAACGAATCCACCCCGGACGAGCGTCATCGCGGTCTTGTGAGCTATGACCTCTGAAGTCTGCGAGCAGACACTGAACGCACAAGCACGGCTTCAGTCAGAGGACTAGCTGGATTTATGCAGCTAGTGCGTAAGTATCGTCGTTTGCGATTACTTTAAGGTTACAGAGCGGTTTTACGAGGTAATCTGCATCCTCGGCATGCACCTCGGGTTTTGCTACCCCCGTCGAAGCCAGGTCGCCCCCAGGTAAAGATTCTCGCTACCAGTATAACGGGTCTGGATTCTACGGCAAACGATCAAAACACAAAATCGGCTGTAGCCAGTGCCTATCCGTGCTTAAACAGTCGCTGTTTTTCGCGCTGCCAGTCGCGATCTTTTTCCGTGGCACGCTTGTCGTGCAGTTTCTTGCCCCTTGCTAAGCCAATCTCGAGTTTGGCCAGGCCCTTTTTCCAGTAGAGCGCTAGCGGCACAAGCGTGTAGCCACGGCGTTCGACAAATCCAATGAGCTTGTTCAGTTCCTGACGATGCAGCAGCAGTTTTCGCGTTCGGATAGAGTCTGGATCAACGTGAGTAGAGGCCGAGTTTAGCGGGGATACGTGCATGCCGAAGATCCAGGCTTCTCCGTTTTTGACCAGCACGTAACTCTCGTTCAACTGCACCCTGCCGTCGCGCATGCTTTTGACTTCCCATCCATGGAGACACAATCCGGCCTCGTAGCGGTCTTCGATGAAATATTCGTGCCGTGCCCGCTTGTTCAGGGCAATGGTCTGACCGTGATTCTTCGATTTGGATTTTTTCTTGGCCATCGGTATTGGATTTGCGCGCGGGGTCTGGACCTGACTTGCCCCTCAAACTCTGGTATTTTACTGCAATTCATTCTCGGCTACAGGTTTCGGTCCAGTTGGCTGAATTATCTTTGGGGGATACGATGGCACATCACTTTTCTGATCGTGTGCAATTCAAGTCACGGCTGACTTTTATCCTGGCGGCGACCGGTTCGGCAGTGGGGCTGGGCAATATCTGGAAATTCCCTTACATGACCGGGGAAAATGGCGGCGGGGCCTTTGTCTTCGTCTACCTGGTTTGCGTGATCATGATGGGTATTCCCATCATGATGGCCGAAACCATGCTTGGAAAGCGGGGCCAAAAGAACCCTATTTCGACAATGGCGACGCTGGCCAATCAAGCCCGAGCTAACCCAGCCTGGAAATATCTAGGCTGGATGGGCGTACTGGCCGGGGTCATCATCCTTTCCTATTACAGCGTTATCGCCGGCAAAACGATTCACTATATTGGTCGAATACTGACCGGACTGCTCTGGGATCTGGACCTGGCGGGAGCAGAAGCCGCAATCGACGGCCTGAATGGCAGCATTTTCCTACTGACCCTCTGGCATACGCTGTTTATTGGGCTGACCATGTATATTGTGATGCAGGGCGTCAATGAGGGTATTGAAAAGGCGGTCGAGTTCCTGATGCCGGGTCTGTTTCTGGTCCTGATGGTGCTGGTTCTGTATGCTGCCATGAGCGACGGCTTTCAGCAGGGCATTGATTTCATGTTCACTGTCGATTTCGGTTCGCTTTCGGCTGATTCGGTCCTCATGGCATTGGGACAGGCTTTTTTCACCTTGAGCTTGGGGATGGGTGCCATCATGATTTATGGATCGTACCTGCCGCCGGGCGTGTCGATCGCGAAAACATCGGCCATCGTAGCTCTGTGCGATACCTTGGTTGCTATCCTGGCCGGAATCGCGATCTTTCCGATCGTGTTCGCCAACGGCCTCGAACCTGCAGCCGGCCCCGACCTGATTTTCAAGACCCTGCCGCTGGCTTTTTCAGGCATGTTTGCCGGGACACTGTTTGGCCTGATGTTCTTTGTCTTGCTGGTTTTTGCGGCGCTTTCGTCCTCGATTTCTCTGATCGAGCCGGCCATTTCCTACGTGGTGGAAAAATGGGGACTGACCCGCAAGACAGCCTGTATTGGCGCCGGTATAATCACCTGGACGTTGGGCATGGGCACCGTTTTCTCGACCAACATATGGATCGATAAGAAGTTCTTCGGCACCACTTTCTTCGGTTTTCTGGACTACCTGAGTGCCAATATCATGCTACCGGTGGGTGGAATCCTGATCGCCGTGTTCGCTGGCTGGATCATGCGTCAGAGTGATACGGCGGAAAGCCTCCAAATCAGCGAGGATGGATACCTTTATCGATCGTGGAAATTTCTGGTCTGCTATGTTGCGCCAATTGCCGTTAGCCTAGTCTTGCTGGGCGGGCTATTTTAGAGTGATCTTGGGAATTTCCTGGCTGGCCCGGAAGCTGGCTCCAAACGGCAATGGTTGCCGGCGTTCTGCGGATGACCTGCGGCGGAACAAGCCATGACTCGAATTCAGCGCAGTGCCCTACTGCGGCTTCCCGCGCCGGTGATGTTCGACCTGGTGGACGACATCGAGTCTTACCCGCAATTCCTGCCGTGGTGCGAAGCCAGCGAGATACTGGTTCGCCAGCAAGGGCTAGTGGAAGCGCGCCTGGACATTGCACATGGCGGTATCCGCAAATCCTTTACCACCTGCAATACCTGCGAGGGGAAGGAATCGATGAAGATGAAGTTGGTTGACGGACCGTTCAACCGGTTGGAAGGTGTCTGGACCTTCCAACCCCTGCGCGAGGACGCCAGCAAGATTTCACTGGACCTGGAATTTGAAATTACCGGCAAGCTGGCCGGCGTGGCCTTTGGCCCGCTGTTCGGCCAGATCTGCAACAGCCTGATCGGTGCTTTCAGTAAGCGCGCCCGGGATCTCTACCTGGCGGAATGACCAAGGGAACCATGCAAGTGGAGGTGGTCTACGCACTTCCAAAGCGTCAGCTTGTTTTGCGGATTGATCTTCAGCCGGGGTCTACGGTTCGGACGGCGATTGAGGCCTCGGGGATCCTTGAACGATTTCCCGAAATCGACCTGTCAATGAATGTCGTGGGTGTATTCGGAATGGTTTGCGAGCCGGGTCGAGTGCTGGATCCCGATGACCGGGTCGAGATTTATCGGCCCCTGGTAAACGATCCCAAGGAGATGCGCAGGGAACGAGCCGAAACAGCCCGAAAAAGGAGGAACAGCGTCCGGTAGTAAATGAGGGTTTCATGGTTCGTCGACGTTCAGGGCTTCCCTCACGATATCCCACAGTGTGTCGTTCTTCACGCGTTTTGGAACGACTACGCTGATGTTCCTCACGGTTTCTTTGATCGGCTCGCTCGAGGGCCTGAAATCTCCCTGCAATCCCATTAGCAGTTGGTCTTGGAAAATCAGCGAGATCCTCTTTTGCTGGCGAATTCCTCCACCGGGTTGGAAGGAGTAGACATAATCCCACCGGTTTTGGTGGAACACATCCACGACCAGAGGCGAACCCATGACGTAGCGAACCTGCCGTTTGTTCATGTTGGGTCGCAGCTGATCGATCATTTCCTGGGTGACGATGTTTCCCTGTTCCACGTCGACACGGTATACGCACCCGGCAAGATTCATACTTGCAATAAACGCGACAAAAGTGAGATGCTTTAGCATTGATCGGGAAACGGTGTCCGTGGGTATGAGAAATACGAAATAATAACGCATCCGGTTCGTCAGAGTACATTCTCAGAGACAGAGTTATGGAAAGTCAAGATATTAGAAATGCAGGATTGAAGGTAACCCTGCCCCGCGTAAAGATACTGGAAATTTTGGAAAACAACGTGTCTTCCGAGAAGCACATGACGGCGGAAAAGGTCTACAAGACCCTGCTTGAAGAAGGTGAGGAAATCGGGCTGGCAACCGTGTACCGGGTCCTGACCCAGTTCGAAGCCGCAGGCCTGGTCAAGCGGCATCATTTCGAGGGCGGGAACTCTGTCTTTGAATTCAACCGCGGAGTCCATCACGATCACATGGTTTGCGTGAAGTGCGGCAGGGTGGACGAATTCCGTGATGAAGTGGTGGAAAACCAGCAGATCGAAATCAGCAAGCGGCTGGGATATGAGCTGACCGACCACAGTTTCTACCTATACGGTCTTTGTCCCAATTGCCGCAAGTCCTGATCGGACGCTTGTATCGCCGGGCAGAAAACCATCTTGGAGATTCCTGATTCGGTGGCGCTTCGCCGATTCGCTCCCATCGCGACTTTTATGGTTTAATCGCCGCCCATGTTCAGGCCACTCGTCTTGTTTATCGGTATTCGCTACACGCGAGCCAGGCGCCGGACCCGTTTCATTTCCTTTATTACATTGACATCGGTTCTGGGTATTGCGCTCGGAGTCACCGCGCTGATAACGGTGTTGTCGGTGATGAACGGTTTCGAGACCGAGTTGCGCGAACGGATTCTGGGTATGACGTCTCACGCTAGCATTTCTGGTTGGAACGGGCGATTGGACGATTGGCGCTCCTTCGACAAGTTGCTGGAGAAAGAAAAACGCGTGACGGGGTGGGCGCCCTACATCGAGGGACAGGTCATGCTCAGTGCCGGCCGGCGAGTCAGCGGTTCTCTACTCAAGGGGGTACTGCCGGATTTCGAGTCCCGGGTCTCGGAAGTGACCGAGAAACTGGTCGTGGGCGATTTTCTCAGACTTGTCTCGGGCGATTACGGGATTATTCTGGGTGCCGAACTGGCGAGCCATCTCGGTGTGTCCATGGGTGACAAGGTGACCGTCATTACACCGCAAATTACTTCGACACCGGCCGGCATTTTACCCCGCCTGCGCCGTTTCACAGTGGTTGGAGTTTTCAAGATCGGCATGTACGAATACGACCGCAACCTGGCTCTGGTTCATCTGGGCGATGCCGCCCGGCTTTACCGGCTGGGGGATTCGGTTTCGGGGCTTCGTCTGAAATTAACCGACCTGTTCGAGGCGCCACAGCTGACCGCTGACTTGTCTCAGGCGCTGTACGGCAACGCCCGCGTCACTGACTGGACACAGGTGCACAGTAATTTCTTTCGTGCGATCAGGACCGAGAAAAGGGTCATGTTCGTTATCCTTTTGCTGATCGTCGCGGTGGCGGCTTTCAATATTGTGTCGACCCTTGTCATGGTGGTGACGGACAAGAAGGGGGATATCGCGATCCTCATGACCCAGGGCATGACACCAGGCTCGGTGATGGGGATCTTCATGATCTTGGGTACCATAATCGGGGTGGTGGGGACGGTCCTTGGTACGGTCGGGGGGGTGTTGTTGGCGCTGAACGTAGAAACGATCGTTCCGGCTATCGAACGAGTGTTCGGGGCGCATTTCCTTCCCGCGGATGTATATTACATCAGCGAGCTTCCGTCGAAATTAGTCTGGACCGACGTTTACCAGATCACATCGATCGCCTTCTTGCTCGCTCTTCTGGCCACTGTCTACCCGGCGATTCAGGCTGCAAGGGTAAAGCCTGCAGAAGAATTGCGCCATGAATAGGGGGCCGGTATTGCAGTGCGTTGGCCTGGGGAAGCGCTTTATACAGGGGACACTGGATGTTGAAGTTCTGAAGGATGTTGATCTGGATATCGGGGCTGGCGAACTGGTCGCCGTTATGGGAGCTTCGGGTTCGGGCAAGAGCACTCTGCTGCATCTGCTGGGAGGATTGGATGTACCCACGGCCGGTACTGTATTTCTTGACGGCAAGGATATTGGGCAACTAGGGCCTGGCAAGCTTGGGAAACTGAGAAACCGGTCACTGGGCTTCGTCTACCAGTTTCACCATCTACTTGGCGAATTTAGCGCTCTGGAAAATGTGTCCATGCCCCTGCTGATCGCGGGGCGGCCGGTCAGCGAAGCGCGGGAAAAGGCGCTGTATTTTCTGGAACGGGTCGGTATGGGCAACCGGATCGATCACAAGCCGGCGGAGTTGTCCGGGGGCGAACGGCAGAGGGCGGCAATCGCGCGGGCGCTGGTGAATGATCCGAAGTGTGTTCTGGCCGATGAACCGACCGGTAACCTGGATAGCAAGACCGCCGAACGGATCTACCAGCTGATGCTGGAACTGAACCGCGAACTGGAAACCAGTTTCCTGATCGTGACCCACGACGAATCACTGGCCAGCCGAATGGATACCGTACTGCATCTTGAAGACGGTCGATTTGTCAGCGGCTAGTGTCCTGTAGCGGGAAGGGAATCGAAAGCCTTTCTGGTCAATGCGAGATCTCGTTCACGTTGGCGTCGCATTCTTCGAGAAGAAAGATCATTGATGGTAGGAAGGGTTGAACATCGATTATCAGTCCGTTGCCCGCTTCAAAAGAGTTGATGGCCGGTGTGATCGCGTCCCTAAAACCGGAGAGCAGTTGCTTGATGACCTGGTTTTCCGACTGCCGAACATCCAGCGCGAACGGATTGTCGGCAATATTCGTTTTTTCCACCGAGACCCGTAGCGCTTGCAATGCAAAGGTCTGAATATCGGTTTGGAAATCCCGGAAGATTTCGGGCCCCTTGTCCCTTTTTATGCGTTCGATGTGACCCGAGTCGGCGTAAACTAGAAAGGCGCCTTTCGCTCCCTGTTGCCTGGAATTGCAGGCCCCTCCTTCCATCATGCTGACCAGTTTGAGGTTCTTGCCGTTTTTG
The DNA here is from genome assembly GCA_002311315.1 of Methylococcaceae bacterium UBA1147. Classification (GTDB taxonomy): domain Bacteria; phylum Pseudomonadota; class Gammaproteobacteria; order Methylococcales; family UBA1147; genus UBA1147. The sequence continues at coordinate 8,855 of DBZZ01000068.1, forward strand.
AAGCGGGTGAGTGGCGGTGGGTTGGTTTGGAAAAGCGTCGGAAGCTTGCCGTTGGACCCTTCTGTTTGAGCCTCGGGTTGCCTGACGGTTTTGGTGATAGTCGTTGCGCACGACGATATCAGCATCGTTGCAATTAGTATGCTGGCTAAGGAAAACATTCTTGCGGTTGTTTCTGGCATGGGGGCAACTCCCGGTTCCGATTCTGGATACCCGCCTTGATGATCGATCAGGTGACCGAGTCGACGGCTACTCGTTGTACGGATATCGGACTTTCTGATCCGAAACAGACTTTAAACCACATCGGTTGGGACCGTGAAGGGGGCAGGGAGTTGTCGGTTCATTTTCGGGTAGAGGAACCTCTGTTCAGTGATGAATTCGTGGATCGGTGTGATTCGATCGGTCAACTTTCCTTGACCATTGGATCGGTGCGGAAAATCAGCCGCGGTGACCAGGCAGATAATACCCTCTGGTTGCTGAGCTTAACACGGTAGCTGATAGCGAAGGGAATCGCGATCTTTCCGATTCGGTGGAACAATTGACTTCCGCCTACGCCCGCCTGGATATGAACCGTTTTTCTGCCAGCCTACTCCGGGTGGGTGCCAATGTGATGTACTCTATGACCGTGAATGCGACAACGAGCGAGCGGTTGCTGAAGGCCTGCTGGTTTCAATCAGGGCTGAATTGACGAAAGAGATCGCAAGCGAGCCTGAGAGGTGCTCAATCGTCGCCAACAGCCGATCCTGGCAGCTGGGTCACGGTGTTTCGCGGTCCATCCACGTCCTCATCTGGGCCAATTCATGTTGAACCTTGCAAACAACCGGTTTCAGCGATGGTGACCCGAGTCATGAAAGCATTGTTGTTACTTTCCTGTTTTCTGGTGTGCGGGGCTTGTACCCAGCAGCAGATCGTGAAGCAGCCGTATCCTTCCTGGGGGAAAGATATTTTCTTGGATTCCGGAACGGCGAGCTCATCCTTGTACATGCAACTGCTGGTGCCGGAACGGGCTGTATCGGCCCGGGGCTGCTTGCTGATCGTGCATGGGATGAATGAACACAGTGGTCGCTACGGACGGGTAGCGCGTCATTTCGCCGATCGATACATTGTCGCCGGTGTCGACCTTCCAGCCCATGGTCTGAGCAATCCGGTACTGTTTCAGGCCCACCGAGCCCTGATTGCGGGTGCCAAGACGTTTGATGTCAGCGATGCCTTTGTTGATCAGGCACGTCTTGGGGATCTTGGCCTTATGCGAGAAGGGCTTCATCGGGCTCTGAATCATCTGATCGAACAGTGTGATGCACGTGCGCCCGTCCGCCAGCTACCGGTGTTTATCGTGTCGCATAGTCTGGGCTCACTAGTGACAGCCGCTTACCTGATGGAGCAGGCAGCATCGGGCATCAGCAAACGGATCCGAGGTGTAATCTTCTCAGGCCCGGCTTTTTCGGTGACCGAGGTACCCGGGTGGCGCGGCTGGTTGCAGAATCCTTTCATTCGCTTTACCTTCCATACCCACGAGCATTATCTCCATTCGGATGATGATGAATTCCTTCCTCTGCAGCTGTTCAATCAGTTGCTGGCGCTGGTTACGGTGCCGTTGCAGGACGGGCTAATGAATACTCTTTCCCTTCCGGGGATCCGTCAGCTGACTTCGCCGGATACGCCGGACTGGGTGGTCAATCATTTGAGTGACTGGGAAGATGAGCGTAGCCGCTATCGTGCGGACATGTACATTATCCGCCGGACCCAGTTGAGCTTCGCGCTGGCGGTTGAAAAGGAAGTGATCCGGTTCCGGCGAAGGATGGCCGAATTCGATGTGCCTTACCTGCTTATATACTCGGTCCATGATCCGATTACTCCGGCCTGGGGCAACGAGGATTTTGTTCGCGCGACCCGCGACCGGCATCCCGTCAGTAAGGTTGTCGCGTTGCATGACGAATCGCACCATGAACAATTGTTCTCACGGCCGGCCCTGACGGAGAAACTTCTTTCACGGATTGATTGTTGGCTGGAAAAGCGGATCAGCACAGAGTCCGAATAACCCAGTCTCGCCTGATGGTTTCGGCAGACCGAAGCATTTTTGGCTGGTTTTCGGGCTAGGCGATGAACAGGGTTGCCAGACCGAGAAAGGTCAGGAAACCGATGACATCAGTAACGGTTGTAAGCAGTACTCCCCCGGCTAGCGCGGGATCGATCCCAAAACCATCCAGAAGGATCGGAATGGTGGCGCCGGCCAGTGCGGCAACTGTCAGCGTGATAATCATGGCGCCGCCGATCAGTCCCCCGAGAAGAAAGCTACCAAACCATAGACCTGCAACCAGGGCGACGATGACTGACCAGCACACACCGTTCAGGATCCCGACCGCCAGTTCGTTGGTGATTACCACCCGTGCATTGGTCGGCCCGATTTGTCTCAGGGCAAGACCGCGCGTAACCAGAGTCAGCGTCTGGGTGCCGGCCACCCCGCCCATGCTGGCCACGATCGGCATCAGAACTGCCAGTGCAACCATTTTCTCGATTGTGGGCTCAAACAGGCTGATGACCCACGAGGCCAGGATTGCAGTCAACAGGTTGATCCCCAGCCACACGGCCCGGCGTTGTGCACTGAGCTTGACCGGCGCGAACATGTCTTGTTCCTCGTCGAGCCCGACCGTGCTCATGAGGGAATGGTCGGCTTCGTTCCTGATTACGTCCACCACGTCATCTATGGTAATTCTGCCCAGCAGTCTGCCGTTGGTGCCAACGACTGGTGCCGAGATCAGGTCGTGCTGTTCGAACAGCAGCGCGACTTCGGTGTCAGGCAGTTCTGCCGGTATCGAGTCGGCGTCGGTGACCATGAGCTCCTCAACCGTCTTTTCGCTTCCGTTGGTCAGCAGAACGGAAAGGGGCAATACGCCCAGGAAGCAATCTTCCCGGTTGACGACCATCAGGCTGTCGGTCTGGTCGGGGATTGCTCCGCGCAGTCGCAGGTAGCGCAACACCACATCCAGCGAAACGTCCTGCCGCACGGTCAGGGTGTCGACATTCATCAGCCCGCCGGCGGTGTTTTCATCGTAGCAGAGAACCGATTCAAGTCGCTGACGGTTCTGTTCATCCATCGATTGAAGAATCTGCTCAAGCGCATCGTCGGACAGGTCCTCGACAAGGTCGGCTAGGTCGTCGGTTTCCAATGTTTCCGTGGCATCGACAAGTTCTTCAGTTGTCGCGTTCTCAATCAGTCCGTTGCGCACCTCGTCATTCAGTTCGACCAGCACGGCACCCCACAGATGGGTATCGACAAGTTTCCACGCCACTTGCCGGTCTGCGCGTTCAAGCGATTCAAGAATGAGGGCGATTTCCGAGGGGTGCAGTGTGCTGAAGAGCTTCTCGACGGGTGCCGGTTTGTCTTTTCTGAGCCACTGGTTAACGCGTTTCAGGTAGTCTTCGGACTGGTCTTTTTTTGCGGTCTGCGGCATGGCTGAGTCTTCCGGGAGTGTCTGTCGCTCGTTATCGGATTTTTGCTATTTCGGCAAATCTTCCGGTTTTGTGTTTCATTGACCGGTCAGTCTTCCGCTCCCGGGATGAAGTGCTCATGACAGGTTAAGCCTGGTGTGTTCGCCTGGCTATACCAAGCTCGGCATTTTATATTCCAGCTTTGTGCCGGCCGCGTCTTCGGGAGGAGAAGGGGTTGGTTAGGAAACAGTGTCAGTCCGGGTTTCAGCCGGTGGTGCACAGGTTGTCAGTGTTTCAGCAGGAACTGACGCAGTAATCGCCCGGGCCTCAATTCATTTCCCTGTGTCCAACTAGGATCTGGTACGGGGTGGATCTAAAATGCCGGGCCAGGTTTTCGACGATGTAAACTGAGCGGTGTTGGCCTCCTGTGCAGCCGATTGCGATGCTGAAATAGGATCGGTCGCCTGCTTCGAACGCAGGGATCCATCGATCCAGGAAAACGATCAGATCATTCAGGTAATCATGGACTTCCGGTTCGTTGTCGAGAAAATCAATGACCGGGTGGTCCATGCCGGTCATGCTCCTTAACGACGGTTCCCAGTGCGGATTTGGCAGGCAACGGACATCGAAGATGAAGTCGGTATCAAGTGGTAGTCCGTTCTTGAATCCGAAGGACTGGAAAAAGACCGATAGCGCTTTGTTCTTTCGCACGCCCACCCGAACGCGAACCAGTTCTCGCAGTTCGTGAATGTTTGTGCGGGATGTATCAATAACCAGGTCAGCGTTCTCAATGACCGGTTCCAGCAGTTTTCTTTCCCCGTTGATTGCTTCTCGAAGTGACTGGTTCGAACCTGTCAGAGGATGCTTTCGGCGCGTTTCGCTAAACCGCTTGAGAAGTGTTTTGTCATCCGCCTGCAAAAACAGGATCTCGTAATCGATCTTGCGTTCCCTGATCAGGGCGAGCGTTTCGGGAAAGACCGAGAGACTTTTGCTCTGAGTTCGGGAATCGATTCCGATCGCTGTTTTGGCATAGGTTAGGTCGGCTGTATTGGCAACCTGTTCGATCAGGTTTTCGATCAGTGATACGGGTAGGTTGTCGATACAGTAGTATCCGCAATCTTCCAGGGTATCTAGCGCGATACTTTTGCCTGAACCGGACAAGCCACTGACGATGATGAGTTTCACGCTGCCGATTCCCGACCGATCAATTGACTCCATCCGCCTGATTCGGCTTGCTTGGAAGAATGATAGAAAGTTCTGGTTTTCGGGGTTTTCACGACAACAGGCGGGGTGGCTTTCTCGCTGACGGGTTCAGCGCATCCCAACCCCTCGGTCAAGGGTTGAGAGTTCCGGCTAGTGGCTGATTAACGGTGACGATCGACGATCTTCTCCTTGTGTTTGCATACCTGCCGATCCAGTTTGTCGATCAGGCTGTCAATGGCGGCATACATGTCTTCGTGATGATCTTCGGCAAAAAGCATGGCGCCACTGATCTGAACCGTCGCTTCGGCCTTCTTGTTGATTTTTTCCAAACCCAGGATTACATGGACGTCGGTAACATGGTCTATATGCCGTTCCAGGCGTTCGAATTTGGATTCTACGTAGTTTTTCAAAGCGTCGGTGATGTCAAGATGGCGTCCGGTTACACTGATCTGCATTTCACTTCTCCTATGTTGCTACTGAAATGACCGACTATCGCTTTCAACTTTTGCCGACCGGTCGTTGCCCGACCGGGTGTGACGGTGATGTCCTGGGAGCAGGAGATAGGGAGGCTGTCACCGGGGCGGCCTCAAGGAATTGGCATGTTGAACATGGAATTCTAAGGGCTTCGAGTCACTGATAGCTTACCCTATTCGCCGGGACATGACGAGGGAGCCTCCCCGGAATCACAATAGACGTTTTCGCTCGTTGGATGGCCGGATGGACAGGGTTTCCCGGTACTTGGCGATCGTTCGTCGGGCAACCTTTATACCTCTGTCCTGGAGTTTGCTGGATATCTTCTGGTCACTAAGGGGTTTTGCTGGTGGTTCGTTGTTCACCAGTTCCTGGATGAATGCCCGAATTGCGGTAGAAGAGCATTCGCCGCCGGTATTGGTCGACACGTGGCTGGAAAAGAAATACTTGAATTCGTAGATGCCCCGAGGGGTGTGCATGTATTTTTGGGTGGAGATCCTGGAGATCGTTGATTCATGCATCTCGACTTCTTCGGCAACATCGCGGAGTATCATCGGTTTCATCGCGATTGGACCGTGTTCGAAGAAGTCCGCTTGTCGATTAACGATGCAGCGGGCAACTTTTAGAAGGGTTTCGTTGCGGCTTTGCAGGCTCTTGAGGAACCAGCGGGCTTCCTGCAGATGGTTCTTCATGAATGTGTTGTCCTGACTGTTGTCTGCCCTTTTGATCAAGCCCGAGTAGTAGGGGTTCACCCTCAGTCGCGGTGCCGTTTCCGTGTTCAGTGAAACCTGCCATATCCGCTTGACTTTTGATACGAAAACGTCGGGAATCAAGTATTGGGAATCCAGCGTGTCGATGGCGTTGCCCGGCTTGGGGTTCAGCGAGCGGATCAGGGCAACGACTTCGCTGAGTTGCTGATCGTTCAGCCGTAGCGACCGTTTCAGTCCTGCCTGGTTGTGGGAGCCGAGATTGTCCAGGAAATCCGTAACCAGCCTAATGGCGGTGTTCTTCCACATGATTTCGTTCGGCAGTTGGCCTAGCTGAATCTGTAGACAATCGGTCAGGCTTTTCGCAGCGATGCCCGGCGGATCGAAGTTTTGTACCCGGTGAAGAACCGTGTTCACTTCCTCGATTTCAAGTCCTTCCATCTGGTTCAGCAGGCCCTGGTAAATTTCTTCGATGGGTATGGCCAGGTAGCCGTCCGGATTGACGGCATCGATGATTGCGGTGGCAATGGCACGCTCCTGGTCGGAGAATCTGGCCAGTTCCATCTGCCAGAGCAGGTGGTCGATCAGTGTCTGAGGGTTGCTGTGGTAAGTTTCGAAGTCCTGGCTGCTGACGGCTGTTGATGCCGATGACCCCGGGATGGGCGGGACAGTGTCGTAGATATCATCCCACGAGGTATCGACCGGCAGTTCGTCCGGAATATTGCTTTGTGAACCTTCGCTGGTAGGTTCCGGCGTCTCCGCCTTCTCGCCTTCGGTATTGCTTTCTGGAGCGACGATGTCATCCTCGGCAACCTCGAGCATCATGTTGGAATCGAGGACTTGCTGGATTTCTTGCTGAAGCTCAAGCGTTGACAGTTGCAACAGACGAATGGCCTGCTGCAACTGGGGGGTTATGGTCAGTCGCTGACCTAGGCGTAATTGTAACGACTGTTTCATCAGAGCTGGACCAGGTTTATTCAATAGGCTCTTTGCCGGTTTATTGTTCCCAGTCGATGGGGAATCCTAACGCGCCTTATTCTAGCGTATTCACGCTCTGAGCGGCGAATCTGGTTTGACGGATTTGTCGATGGAGAGGTTACATGTTGAAGTTCTCGCCAAGGTAAACCTGCCTGACGTGTCGGTCGGCGAGAATGGTTTGCGCATCACCCTCAGCAATGACCTTGCCCTCGTTGAGGATGTAGGCGCGGTCGCAGGTTCCCAGGGTTTCCCTTACGTTATGTTCGGTAATCAGGATTCCGATACCACGATCTCGCAAGTGATGGATGATCTTCTGAATGTCGATGATCGAGATCGGATCGACCCCGGCAAAGGGTTCGTCCAGCAATAGAAACTGCGGTTCCGATGCCAGTGCACGTGCAATTTCCACTCGCCTTCTTTCCCCGCCCGACAGACCCAGGGCGGGGCGTGTCCGCAAGTGATCGATACCGAACTCCTGTAGTAATTCCTCGATAATCAGTTCCTTTTGGCCCATGCTGATGTCGGTGCGGATATCCAGTACTGCGCGCAGGTTGTCGGCCACGTTCAGCTTGCGAAAAATCGATGGTTCCTGGGGCAGGTAGCCGATGCCCATTTGCGCACGGGCATGAATGGGAAGGCGCGTGATATCCCGATTGTCGATGGTAATCAGGCCTTGCTCGGTTTTGATCAGGCCGACGATCATGTAGAAACTGGTGGTTTTTCCTGCGCCGTTCGGGCCGAGTAGGCCGACGATTTCGCCGCTGTTGATTTGTATCGAGACATGATCGACCACCGAGCGCTTGTTGTATTGTTTGACCAGGTTCTGTGCTGAGAGGAGTGACATGGTTATTCGGTCTTTTCGTCAGGGAAAAGGGTGATGTGCACACGTTTCCCTCTGGATGAAAGATCTCCGGCCCGGATGATCCCTGCTTTCCGGTCCCATTCGATTCGTTCACTGGCGTAGGTATCTTCGCCTTGCCAGATCACCGCCTTTTTAATCATTACCAACAGATCCTGCTTCTTGTAATACTCGGCGATCCGCGACCGGCCATGCATTTCGTCTTCTCCCGGTTCCGAGGTTTGCCTGAATGTGACCGGGTCTCCGGTTGCAATGTATTTGTTGGGTTTGCGTTCGGTCGTGTAGACCACCAGTTTGTCGGACTTGAGGAGCATTCTGCCCTGGGTGAGTTCCACCCGGCCGGTATAGACCACCATGCCGGTGTTTTTGTCGTACGTTGCACCGTCCGCTTCGATATAGGTCGGGTCCTTTGAATCATCTTTCTGTGACCCTACATTGGCGGCGAAACCGGCAAGCAAAACGAGCAGGAGCAATGGACTATTCTTCTTCAAATTTTCCATGGACATTGGAATTTAGTTCTACTTGTTCATGCTCGCCGAAATAGATTGACATCCCGATACCGCTGATTCGGTAGCGGCTGCTGATGAGTTCCGCAAACTGTTCCGTTTCGGCGTAATCAATCTCGGGTTTCACGGTCAGGTCTTCGGTATTGATGGTAATCGGATCGTAGCCGGGTGCGGCATCCCGTTCGATCAGTACTGTGCCATCGAGGAAAATGGTTTTTCCTCCTGAGCTCACAAATCCTGCCTCGGAATGGATCACCCAGGGTGGTGCTTCCTCGTTGATTTTCGTGAACACCGGCTTTTTCAGTTCGGTTGTGTCATCGTCCTGGTAATGAATCATGGAATCAGCGACCAGCCTGTTCCGGGGTAGCCCTTCCTCATCCATGCTGATTTTGGTAAATCCGTTACTGAAGTAATCGGGCTGATGAGACTTGGTCGGTTGGACTTTTTCCGGTTCGGGTGCCATTGATTCGGCCAGGAACCAGCTGAGCAGCACGACAAGCGCCAGGCTGAGGTAGATCCAGAGGTGCCGAATCATCCTGCCGGCTTCTCTCAGTCGCGCGCCGCGAGGTATTCGCTGGTCAGGGCCCCCAGGGTGCCTTGCGCGTTCATCACCAGGTCGCAAACTTCGCGGGCTGCACCACACCCCCCGGGAAGCGATGTACACCAGTCTGCATGTTGACGAACCGCAATGTGCGCGTCGGCTACCGCAATCCCAAGTCTGGCGCAGCCCATCACGGGCAGGTCCTGCAAGTCGTCTCCCACGAACGCAACCTGGTCCCGTGACAGTGACAAGAGGTGGCAGAGTTCATCCAGCGCAGCCACCTTGTCTTCTTGACCCTGGTAAACGTGTTCAACTCCAAGGCTCGACATTCGAAGGGATACTGATGCTGATTTGCGTCCGGAAATGATCGCGGCCTCCACGCCAGTGCTGCGCAGCATCTTTATCCCATGCCCGTCCTTTGCGTTGAACGATTTGTACTCTCGCCCCGTTTCGTCAAAAAACAGTTTGCCGTCCGTCAACACGCCGTCCATATCAAAGACGACCAGACGGATCAGTTTGGCCTTTTCAAGTATTTCCTGCATGTTTGCCGCTTCCGGGGGAAAACAGGTCATTGTAATCTCGATTTTGAAAGACTCCGCAAGGGTTTCTCCCTGTTCATCAATGCAGGCGGTTACATGGGGCGAACCCGCAGGTCGATGGTTTCTTTAAACCACCCCGGCGAGAAGCAGATCGTGCATATGCAGGGTTCCTATCAGTCGTTTCTCCGGGTCAGTGACCAGCAAAGCCGTAATCTTCTTTTGTTCCATGATCTGCATTGCCTCCGCGACCAGCAGCTCAGGGCGAATCGTACAACAGTTTCGGGTCATGACCGCGGTCACCAGTGTCGAATGAACATCGCGTTCGGACTTTTCGAACATCCTGCGCAGGTCTCCATCTGTGAAAATGCCCGTGACGACATCATCTCGGCTGATGATCGCTGTCATACCGAGTTTCTTTGCCGTCATCTCAATCAGGGCGTCACTGACGAAGGCGTCTTCCCTGACGTATGGCAATTCCTGGCCGGCATGCATCAGTTCGGCGGTGGTGAGTAGGAGGCGTTTGCCGAGGTTGCCGCCGGGATGTGCAAGGGCAAAGTCATCACGGGTAAAGCCCTTGGACTTCAGAAGAGAAACGGCCAGGGCATCACCCATGACGAGGGCTGCGGTGGTACTGGATGTGGGGGCCAGTCCCAGCGGACAGGCCTCCTCGGCGACCTGTACGTCCAGATGGACCGAAGCCTCGCGTGCCAGTGTTGATTTGCTGTTTCCGGTCATCGCCAGAAGCGGGATGGCGAGGCGCTTGAGCATCGGCAGTATGGTTAGGATTTCAGGCGACTCTCCGGAGTTGGAGAGGGCCAGTACGGTGTCTTCCCTGGTGATCATGCCGAGGTCTCCGTGTCCGGCTTCCCCTGGGTGCACGAAAAACGCAGGGCTACCGGTGCTGGCCAGCGTGGCGGCTATTTTCCCACCGATGTGACCTGATTTCCCCATGCCGGTGACCACAATTCTGCCGCGGCAGGCTATCAATGTATGACAGGCGCGGACGAACTGGTCACCGATGCGGTCCTTTAATGCACAAACAGCCTGCGTTTCGACATCGATCACATCGTGCGCAATCTTTATTAACGATTGATCGTCGATCTTGATTGGCATGTGCTTGTCAGTTTTGCTCCTGGGATGGCTTGCGCGGGTTCAGATTTTATGATCGGTGGATGGGTTGGTGTGTTTGACAGGCCTTTTCTGGGCATATGGCTGGCTACAGCGTACCCCGGATGACGAGAAACTGATATCCGAAATAACCGAGGATCAGGATCAAACCCTCAACCCGGTTGATTCTGCCGTGGGCCCTGAAACTGAATCCGAAGGCGAACAGGGCGACTGTAAAGCCGATCATCGCCGGAAAATCGCGACTCAGTACGACCGGTTCCAGCGGGCCGGGCGAAATCAGGCTCGGCAGGGCAAGGACTGCCAACAGATTGTACATGTTCGATCCCAATACATTGCCGATCGCGATGTCATCCTCGTTCTTGAGAATGCTTGTGATAGATGCGGCCAACTCGGGAAGGCTGGTTCCGAGGGCAATGATGGTCAGGCCAATGACCAGGTCGCTGATCCCGAAGGCCCTTGCCAGATCCGCCGCCGCCCACACGACCAATTGTGAACTGACGAGAAGACCGATGAAACCCACCGCAGTCCACCAGCAGGCTTTGGTGGTGGAAATGCTGGCTGTTATACCCTCTTCAGTCGCTGTTTCCCGTACGTTGTTTTGGCGGGCCCGAATTGCGTCCCTGATCAGCCACAGAAGGAAAATTGCCAAACCGCTGAGCATGACGATTCCATCTGTTCTGCTCAGTCCGTCGGCAAGTGCTAGAAGGTAGCAACCAATGCTTGTTCCAAGCAGGATGGGCATCTCCTTTCTGACGATCCGCGAATGAAATGAAATCGGGCAAAGTAGTGCGGTCAGGCCAAGGATCAAGCCGATGTTGGCAATGTTCGAACCGATCGCGTTGCCTACGGCAATGCCTGGGTTCCCTTGCCATGCGGCCATGCCGGAGACAAGGATCTCGGGAGCGGACGTACCGAATCCTACGATCGTCAGTCCAATGATTAGTGGTGAAATCCCGAGATTGCGTGCAATGGCGGCCGTGCCTTCAACAAAGCGGTCGGCGGCGACGACCAGGATTGCAAATCCAGCCATCAGGCCGAGCCAGGAAATCCACATCTTATGTTGTTGTCCATCGAAAAGGCGCCATTATGCCATATTGAAATCTGGCATGAAAAGCTGCGTTCGGGCCGGCGAATGGCATGAATTGTAGGTAACATGGCGAGAATGAAACAAAGCCAATTCCGCTTTGATCTGGATCAGTGGTACCGTGCCGAAGGGTTGAAATGGCCAGTAGATGGTTGAAGATCCAGGCTGTTCATCGCCGTCTAAAGTTGGTAAGTCAAAATGTTTCCAGTACAATAATAGGAATGTGTCGCTTACCCATATTGTGTTTTGGTGCGGCGGTTTGAAGAAACATTCGGTGGTCTTGCCGTAGTAGTGTACAAGATGAATGGTCGTGTCGGTGTGGGGCGTTGAAGACGCGAGGGTTTTGCTTCCCATTTTCCAGTTTTCTCTTGACCTCTAGTCTTCGCTTCGGAGAAAGGCAAGGGTGTCTGTAAAAGCGTGGACGAATTTCCGCGTTTGACGTAGGTTTTAAAAGAGTCTCTGTTTAAAGACTTTGAACAGCTAGAAAGGAACGTTAGATCGGATATGGCTATAGCAATCGTATTGGTAGTAATGACCATTGGTTCTGTCTGGTTCCATTTCTGGTCTCCCTGGTGGATTACCGACCTGGCATCCAACTGGAAGGCGATGGACGATACGTTGATGATTACCTTCTGGGTGACCGGAGCGGTTTTCATTGCGGTTAACCTGTTTATGGCCTACGCCATAGTCCGTTTCCGCCATCAGGAAGGACGGAAACGGAAGGCTGCCTACGAACCGGAGAACAAGAAACTCGAATGGTGGCTTACGATCCTGACGACCATCGGTGTCGTTATCATGTTGGCTCCGGGCCTGATTGTTTACAACGATTTCGTCAACGCGCCCGAAGATGCCATGCCGATCGAGGTGATGGGTAAGCAGTGGCAGTGGAGTTATCGCTTTGCTGGCGAGGACGGTGTTTTTGGTCATGCGCAATCCAGTCTGGTTACTTTCACCAATCCCTTCGGCATGGATTCTGAAGATCCGGCCGGTCAGGACGATGTGATCGTGGCTTCCGGCGAACTTCACGTGCCACTCAACCAGCCGATCGAAGTGTTCCTCCGCACCTATGACGTGCTGCACGATTTTTATGTACCGCATTTTCGCGCGAAAATGGACGCGGTTCCCGGACAGGTTACGAAGTTCTGGTTCACCCCCACGCGCATTGGAAAATTCGACAGCATGTGTGCCGAGTTCTGCGGTATTGGTCACCATACGATGCGCAGTTTCGTGAGGGTTGATGAAACCGGAGATTTCCAGCAGTGGCTGGCCGGTCAACCGACTTTTGCTTCATCTTCGGCGGCATCGGAGGGGGTTGCACTGAGTCCGTCTGAGGCCAGAGGACTTGAAGTTTCCCAGGAGCAGGGTTGCTTGGGATGTCATAGCGTAGATGGCTCACCGATGGTTGGTCCGAGCTGGAAAGGTCTCTACGGCAAGAACGAAACGATGGAAGATGGCACCAGCGTTATTGTCGACGATGCCTACCTGAAGGAAGCGATCGTGGAGCCGAATGCCTCCATCGTCAAGGGTTATGCTCCGACCATGCCGGCCTATGATCTTTCCGAGGAAGATCTGCAGGCTCTGATCGACTATACCCGCGCGTTGTCGGGTGACGATCAGGCTTCCGCTACCGACCCAGTCGAATCCGGACGTCAGATTGCGGAGCAGCAAGGCTGTCTGGGTTGTCATACCATCGACGGTAACCCGAGCGCTGGACCGACTTGGAAAGGCCTGTTCGGAAAGACCGAAAAACTGGAGGACGGATCGACCATCGTTGTCGACGCCGATTTTATCAAGGAATCCATCGTCGAGCCGAACGCAACCATCATTGAAGGTTATTCGGGTTTCATGCCTGCGTACCCATTGACCGACGAACAGTTGGATCATCTGGTGGCCTACACCCGGTCGTTGTCGTCCGGCGCGGAATAGGCCGGGATTCGATCGGGATTCACCGACGATTCAAACACATCTGAATTTAACAAACTGGTAGAAAACAAGGGGATTTTGATGACAAGTACACCCTATCAAGAAGCTTTACCGCTTCATGACCCAACGAGTTGGTGGACCAAGTACGTGTTCAGCCAGGATCACAAGGTGATCGCAATCCAGTACACCTTGACGGCTGTTGCGGTCGGAATGGTAGCACTGGCGATGTCCTGGATGATGCGTCTGCAATTGGGTTTTCCGGGAACTTTTTCATTTATTGACCCCAGCACCTATTACCAGTTGGTGACCATGCACGGGATGATCATGGTGATTTACCTGCTGACCGCCATTTTTCTCGGCGGGTTCGGCAATTTCCTGATTCCGTTGATGGTCGGCGCCCGCGATATGGTGTTCCCTTTTGTGAACATGCTGAGTTACTGGGCCTACCTATTGTCAGTGCTTGTGCTGATGTCGAGTCTCTTTGTCCCGGGCGGGCCGACCGGTGCGGGCTGGACCCTTTATCCTCCTCAGGCAATCCTTCCGGGTACTCCGGGTTCGGGCTACGGGATCGTGCTGATGCTGATTTCGCTGATCCTGTTCATCGTTGCCGCAACGATGGGCGGCCTGAACTATGTAACCACTGTATTGCAGGCACGTACCCGCGGCATGACCCTGATGCGCATGCCGCTGGCAGTCTGGGGAATTTTAATGGCAACCGTTCTCGCGCTGCTGGCCTTCCCGGCCCTGTTCGTTGCCGGGGTCATGATGTTGTTTGACCGGCTTCTGGAAACCAGTTTCTTCATGCCCTCCGGCGTTTCCATGGGGCAGCAGACGAGCTACAGCGGAGGCAGCCCGATCCTGTTCCAGCACCTGTTCTGGT
>DBZZ01000068.1:23146-57335 GCA_002311315.1 Methylococcaceae bacterium UBA1147
TTCTGGTTCTTCGGCCATCCGGAGGTGTATATCGTTGCGTTACCGGCCTTCGGCATTGTCTCGGACATCATCAGTGTTCATGCGCGCAAGAACATCTTTGGCTACAGGATCATGGTCTGGGCCCTCGTGATCATTGGCGCACTGAGTTTCATCGTCTGGGCTCACCACATGTACGTGAGTGGCATGAACCCGTACTTCGGTTTTTTCTTCGCCGTCACAACGCTGATCATCGCGGTGCCAACGGCAATCAAGGTCTATAACTGGACCCTGACGCTATGGCACGGTGATATCCACCTGACGGTACCAATGCTGTTCGCCCTTGCATTCGTCAGTACATTTACAATTGGCGGGTTGACCGGTCTGTTCTTGGGTAACGTAACCATCGATCTGCCGTTGTCGGATACTTATTTCGTTGTTGCCCACTTCCACATGGTGATGGGTGTGGCTCCGATCATGGTTGTGTTCGCGGGAATCTACCACTGGTATCCGAAGATTACCGGCAGGATGCTCAACGATACGATGGGTCAGGTACACTTCTGGTTCACCTTCATCGGTACCTATCTGATCTATTTTCCGATGCATTATCTGGGCTTTATCGGGATGCCGCGTCGTTACCACGCCTACGACGGATATGAGTTCATTCCGCAATCCGCGCAGGATCTGAACGTATTTATCACTGTTTCAGCACTGCTGGTTGGTGTTGCCCAGTTCATTTTTCTGTACAACCTCTACTGGAGTTACCGGAAGGGGAAAGCCTCCGGACCCAATCCATGGAAAGCCGCTTCGCTGGAATGGCAGACCCCGGATACTCCGCCGTGCCATGGTAACTGGGGGCCGGAACTGCCGAGTGTGTATCGGTGGCCCTATGACTACAATGTGCCGGGTGCAAAGGGTGATTTTATCCCGCAAACCCAGGCGGCGAATGGCTCCCCGGGGATGGATGAAGCAGATCCGGCAGAGGGTTGCAAGGTCTGATAAGTGAGCCGCGACAGGGCCAATTCGTGGGTGCCGGCCGAAGGACTGCTGGACGAGAAGAGTTCTTGGAGAATCCTTTCGTTGCCAGTGCCCAAGTTTGGGTTGGGGGTACTTCTCTCAGTGGTCACGGTATTGTTCCTGCTTCTGGGGACGTCTTATCTCGTGCGAATGCAGGTTTGGGACTGGCGACCACTTCAGGAACCGGGGATCCTCGTGGCCAATACCGCGGTGCTGATCCTAAGCAGCATCGCGCTGCAATGGGCCAAGACATGTGCCGAAACCGACCGGATCAAGGAAGTTCGTCAGGGTTTTCTTGCCGCCGGGCTCCTAACCTGCGTGTTTTTGGTAGGGCAACTGTATGCATGGAGTGAGATTCGCCATACCGTGGTCTTTTTGGAACGCAATCCGTCAACCAGTTTCTTTTACCTAGTGACACTGATTCATGGTTTGCATCTGGTTGGAGGACTGGTTGCCTGGGTGAGGGCATCGCTCCGGATCAGGCGGGGTGCCGCCATAGCCCAGGTCCGGATGAGCATCGAGATGTGTGCCGTCTACTGGCACTTTTTGCTCGCGGTGTGGTTGGTTTTTTATGGGTTGATGTTATCGACATAAACAGGGTAGAAATACATGACACAAAGTTCACAAGGGAGTGACGGAGAATCGCTCTCGACAAACGAAAACCTGGATAATACTTCTGCCTCCGGTGTGCAGGGACTGGTTGCTGACTGGGCGTCTGACGTCGAAGTCTTCAAGGATGTTCCTTGGGGCAAGGCGATGATGTGGATATTCCTGCTCAGTGATACGTTCATCTTTACGTGTTTTCTGACCGGTTACATGACGGTGAGAATTTCCACCACGGTTCCCTGGCCGATTCCGAGTGAGGTTTTCGCTCTCACCATTGCCGGACATCATATCCCGCTGGTCCTGATTGCGATCATGACCTTTATCCTGATCACCAGCAGTGGAACCATGGCCATGGCGGTGAATTTCGGTTACCGCAAGAACCGCAAAGTTGCGGCGATTCTGATGTTTGTCACCGCATTGTTTGGGGCATCGTTCGTCGGCATGCAGGTATTCGAGTGGACCAAGCTGATCGTTGACGAGGGGGTCCGTCCATGGAGCAACCCGATGGGGGCCGCGCAGTTTGGTTCCACCTTTTTCATGGTGACTGGTTTTCACGGGCTGCACGTATCGATCGGAGTCATCTACCTGAGCATCGTGGCCAGGAAAGTCTGGCGCGGCGATTACGAACACACGAACTATGAGATCATCGAGATTGCAGGGTTGTACTGGCACTTCGTCGATCTGGTCTGGGTTTTTATCTTTGCATTCTTTTATCTTTGGTAAGGGGAATAGAATGGAACACGCAGAAGGACAACAACAGCACCCAGTCGGCCTGTATTTCAAGATCTGGATATTGCTGTTCGTACTGAGCACCTTTTCCTACCTGGTGGATTACCTGGATTTTCAGGGGTACCTGAGATGGACCCTGATCATCATCTTCATGCTTTTGAAGGCTGGATTCATCGTCGCGATTTTCATGCACATGATGTGGGAAAGAATGGCGCTCATTTGTGCCATCCTGTTACCCCCGCTGGCACTGGGCGTACTGATTAGCCTGATGGCGATCGAAGGAGACACCACGTTCCTGATTCGGTCCATCGTCTTTGGATAGGAACAGCAACAGAGTCAGTGTCTGGAACAGAACCAGGAATGTGAGCATTCCGGGGGTTAGTTGAGACAAACAATGGATGCTGCACAGGAGGCCTGGTTGACTTGTCACCAGGCCTTTTTTATGGGCTATAGTCCTTGCAGGAATTGCGAGACGAACGAGTTTCTGGAATCCTAAAGTGTGTTGTCTGACAAAGGTGGAGATCGGCCAAAGTTCCACGTACCTGGTCTCTGTCCTGCCATCGATCCGTGACAGGGAGTGGCGGGACAACCGGATTCGACTGGTCTGAGCGATGCCGGAAAGGGTAGACTAGGGGCAGTTTTGCACCGCGGAACAGAGTTGTTATCGATTCTCCGCGTGCTCGAACTCCGTACCCAGATCGGGAGATAGTGCAATGAACGAAGATACACTCAATATGGAAATTCGACGCTTTCTAAAGAATGTAGGCATCACCTCGCAGCGCGAAATCGAGCGGGCTGTGATTGCCGCGGTAGAGGACGGAAGACTCGCTGGCAACGAGCGGATCGATGTATCTGTCAGGCTTGATATTCCTTCCCTAGGCGTTGAAAGAATGATTGATGGAACAATCGGGCTCGAATAATCCGTCGCCCGGCGGTTCGGTGAGACAAGAACACGTTTGATTGGGCTGAGGGTCTTTTGAGGGGTTGATTTGAGTAAACGGCCGTCCATCCTCGCATTCTCCGGAAGCACGCGGCGAGGATCGTTCAATGATCTGCTGGTACGGGTGGCGGCTCGAGAGGCTCAGACCCATGGCGTTCCAGTCACCATGATCCGCCTGTCTGATTTTCCCTTGCCGCTCTACGACTCCGATCTTGAAACAGAGCACGGGATCCCGGACGCTGGGTTTGAATTGAAGAAACTAATGCAGTCACATCAGGGCTTCCTGATTGCGAGCCCCGAGTACAACAGTTCGCTAAGCGCCGTCCTCAAGAACGTGATCGACTGGGCCTCCAGACGGGAAGAGGGTGAGGCTCGATTATCATGTTTTGATGCCAAGGTGGTTGGTTTGCTGAGCGCGGCCCCCGGAAAACTCGGTGGGCTTCGAGGGCTTACACATGTTCGGTCGATCCTCAGCAGCATGGGCTGTCTTGTGATTCCGGAACAGATGGCTTTGGCGGCTGCCCATCTGGCTTTTGACGACCAAGGGCGGTTGAAGGACGAAGCCATGCAGCACGGTGTGGCGGCCGTTGCGGCCGGCGTAGCCGAACTTCTGAAGAAGCTTTACTGACCAAATCGCCGACAGCTTAACCAGCACCTGATTTATCCCGAACGGGTCAGGGCCGGGGAATGATTCTTGACCGAAGTGCCCTGGCTATTCTTTCCTGAGCCATCCGTCGGGCTGCCTGGGGGCATGGATGAAAAACAGCGTGTCCGACCTTTGCAAGAAAAAGGTTTCGACGGGCTTTCCGGGGATATTCTGTTGGACCATCTCGATGGTGCTTTCATACACCCCCGCGACGATGGCCAGGTGTCCGTTCTGGGTGTCGGAAAAGACCAGGATGTCATGGACTTCGGGACACCGATCACCACCGTTTCGATACTGAAGCAGGCCTCGCCGTGGGTTCAATTGACCCTGTTCAAGGCCTGTGTCAAAGAAATCTCTTGCGTGGCCCTAGGGATGAGGCATCCGGTGGTTCATGACTTCTGCGTAGAATCGCTTGACGAATTCCACGCATTGCCATTTCTGGCCGTAATAATAATCGTCTGTACTTCTGAAGTGGCGGCCATGACTCCGGTCCTGGTTGATACCGTTTTCGTAAACGGAAACATAGCAGTAACGGTGAGTTTCGCTACCGACCGGCTTCAGTTTCGGGATCGATTTGTCCATCTTTCAATGCATTTTTTTTGACCGGGGCCACCTGAGGAAACCGGGGTCGGTCGATTTCGGGATGAAGTTCGTCTCGCCAGATATTTTGTTTCTCCCGTTCGAGTGGCGCCGTGGGAGCGGGTTCAGAAAGGTTTGACTGTTGCCAGAATGACCGTCCCGAATAGGAATAGGACCGGGATTTCGTTGATCCATCGATAGTACACATGTGAATGTTCGTTTCGATCGGATGCAAAGATCTGAACACAATGGCCGCAGTAGAAGTGATATATGACCAGCAGTACCAGTATTCCTAGTTTTGCATGCAGCCAGCCGGCGCTGCCGTACATTACCCAGGCATAGTCGATCAGCATCCAGATTCCGAAACCGAGCGTCAGGATCATGCCCGGGGTCATGATTCCATAATAGAGCTTTCGTTCCATGATCTTGAACTGTTCGATGCTTTCATGGTCTTCGCTCATGGCGTGGTAAACGAACAGCCGGGGTAGGTAGAACAGTCCGGCAAACCAGGTCACCATGAAGATGAGATGAAAGGCTTTCAGCCACATGGGTGGTACTCCTTATTTCCAAGGGTG
Source organism: Methylococcaceae bacterium UBA1147 (assembly GCA_002311315.1). Classification (GTDB taxonomy): domain Bacteria; phylum Pseudomonadota; class Gammaproteobacteria; order Methylococcales; family UBA1147; genus UBA1147. The sequence continues at coordinate 28,215 of DBZZ01000068.1, forward strand.
AATGGGGGCAAGCGATGCTCGATTTCCCCGTTGGCAGTACAGCTAGGTTACCGGGTTCTGGTAGGGTCAATCTCGATCAGCCCTGTTGCGATATCTCCGTGCAAGACCCCTTTCAGGGTTTCGATCAGCAGGCGGTGTTCGGTTTTCAAAACCCGTGCGGCCAGGGTTTCCGGCGTGTCGCCCGGTTCGACCGAAACTTTTGCCTGGGCCAGTACTGGGCCCTGATCATATTCTTCGTCGACCAGGTGAATGGTAACACCTGTTTCGGTGTCTCCGGCTGCCAAAACGGCTTCATGTACGTGTAAGCCAAACATTCCCTTGCCACCGTACTTCGGAAGCAGGGAAGGATGGATGTTTATGATGCGGCCGGCAAATGCGCTGGTGATGCTGGCCCCAATTTTTTTCATGTACCCGGCCAGAACTAGCAGTTCGACTTGGTGTTCGAACAATTTCTGCAGGATGTAATCGTCGGGAGAACTGTTGGTATCGGCGCAGACTCTGGTATTGGCAACATAGGAGGGAATCGACTGCTGTCTGGCACGTTGTAGCGCCTGGCAGGATTCGTTGTTGGTGACCACTGCAACGGGCTCTGCATTTAGGTCTCCTTTCCTGCAGCTGTCGATGATAGCCTGCATGTTGGTTCCGCGGTGAGAGACCAGAAAGCCCAATCGTGTTTTCTTCATGTGCTTTGTTCAATTGGGTTTTTGCGGATAGGAAATCAACAGGATAAAGCGATGTCTCAGGAAAACCGGTCTCCGGTTAATGCCATATCGGGCGTGATAACAGCCCGAGAACTGTTCGGAATGATAACAGGGATCGCTTTGAATCCAACAACAAGTGCTTGTTACTGGAATGAAACCCATCATTCCGTGCAGAATAGGTAGGGAAGGATCTGATTGTCCACGGTCTGCTGCATACTGTGGAAACGAGCTGAATCTCCGGATATTAACCGTTGGTCAATGATGACGGGCGGTGCAGCAGCGGACTAGGGGCTGGAGTCCGTTTCGCGGGCCTGATAGAGTGGCGCCCATTTTTTTGTAGTGGGGAGACAAAAATGATCAAGGCAGGGATTGTTGGAGGCACCGGCTATACCGGTGTCGAATTGTTGCGAATCCTGATCGGGCATTCCGAGGTAGAGCTTCGGGCTGTGACTTCGAGAAGTGATGCCGGCGTGAAAGTCAGTGACCTTTATCCGAGCCTGCGTGGCCATGTTGATGTCAAATTCAGCCTACCCCAAATCGGAGGCCTTGTTGACTGTGACGTGGTTTTCTTTGCGACGCCGAATGGAACCTGCATGCGCATGGCGCCCGAGCTGCTGGCGCAGGGAGTCCGGGTGATTGACCTGGCCGCTGATTTCCGTCTGAAGAATCCACAGGAGTGGGAAACATGGTACGGAGAACCGCACGCATGTCCCGAACTGCTGGCAGAAGCGGTTTACGGACTGCCGGAGATCAATCGTTGTGCCATTCCCGGTGCGCGGCTGGTCGCCAGCCCGGGCTGCTATCCGACCGCCGTGCAACTGGGATTTGCACCGTTGGTCAAATCGGGCGCAATTTTTCCTTCTGGGCTGATTGCCGATGTGAAGTCGGGGGTCAGCGGAGCCGGCCGCAAGACCCAGCTTAGCGCCCTGATGGCCGAGTGTGGCGAAAGCCTCAAGGCCTATTCTGTTGGCGGCCATCGTCACCTGCCCGAGATTCGGCAGGGGCTATCAACGTGGACCAGTGAAGACATCGAGCTGACTTTTGTACCGCACCTTACTCCAATGATTCGTGGCATTCATGCCACCCTGTACGGGCGCCTCAAATCCACTGGAACGGATCTGCAGACGCTCTTTGAACATCAGTATTCCAGTGAACCCTTTGTCGATGTATTGCCTGCGGGAGCACATCCGGATACCCGCAATGTCAAGGGAGCCAATCGGTGTCAGATTGCGGTTCATCGGCCACAGGATGGCGATATGGTGGTCGTTCTGGCGGTCATTGACAACCTGGTCAAGGGTGCTTCTGGACAGGCGGTTCAGAACATGAACCTGATGTTTCAGCTGGAAGAAACAACGGGGCTGGATGCCCTGGGGATTTACCCATGAGGTCCCTGGATGCCTGACCGGTGACGACAACCAACCGTTTTTCCCGTTTCGGTCGGGTGGTGCGTAATCCGTGGGTGATTATCAGTGTATGCGGATGCGCAATTTTACTGGTCGGAATCCTGGTCGGTCGCTTCTTCCTCGAAGGTGCTGGCCGGTCGGCCCTTCTTGGACGGGAGGAACTGATTCGACAGATTGATGATGCCGAATCCGTCATCGTTGGCCTTGAACGGCAGGTAACGGTGGCCGAAAACGCTAGTCGCATTGATCAGCTGGCCGTAAGGTCGACCCAATCAAGCCTTGACTCATTGCATGCTGAATTGCAGCAGATGGAGCAGGAACTGGAGTTTTATCGCCGCATCGTTTCGCTCGGAGAGGGCAAGGGTGAGTTGCAGATTGAACGCTTTCGCATGTCTTCTGGTCCCGAGGGTGATCGGTTTTCACTGACCCTGTCCCAGGGTATTGGAAGGCACGCCAAGATCAGCGCCGTTGCAATGCGCTTCGGTTCGTCGGGACATTGAACGGTGAGAAACGGGTCCTGTCGCTAAAGGATGTAGATGCTGAGAAACGGAAACGCCTGAAATTTTCATTCCGATATTTCCAGACTGTTAGCGATGCGCTGCATTTTCCGCACGATTTTGAGCTCCAGACGGTCACGGTTTCGGCAGAGGCGCAAACCAAACGCCGAAGCAAGCTTTCCGAGAGCTGGACCAGTGAATAATTTGAAAAACGGTTTCAAACGGGGTGCTTCGGCGACCCGTCCAATTGCCATCAGTGCGAAGGATCCGTAATCGGTCGGCGTGACAGAAGCCTTGAATGATGTTGGATTTGAGCGTTCCGGTTGGCTTGAGTGGAATAGGATCTTCAGGCTCCATTATCTTGACGGGCTCAAATCGAAAAGACATAATCTAATGTTAACCGAATGGCTATTGAGAGAGTGTACAACGTGGATGTGAATCAAGCCCCTGTTCAGTTCACCGGGAACGCGGCGACGCGGGTTGGTGAACTAATCTCCGAGGGAGGGAACGAGAACCTAAAGTTGAGGGTCTACATTACCGGAGGCGGATGTAGTGGTTTTCAGTATGGTTTCATGTTCGACGAACAGTCCAACGACGATGATACGGTCATCGAACGTGACGGGGTCACTGTGCTAATTGATTCGACCAGTATCGAATACTTGCAGGGAGCGGAAATAGATTACAAGGATGACCTGACCGGTTCCCAGTTCGTCGTTCGCAATCCGAATGCTTCTACGACCTGCGGTTGCGGTTCCTCGTTTTCCATTTGATCCTGCCTGTTCCACCGGTTTTGATGCATTCCGATCGAATCCCTGCCGCTCAGTTTCGGAGACTGGAACTGAGCGAAAAGCCCTTTTCTGGCTGATGGTTTCCTGTTGCCAATAACCTATTTCGAGCGGTTTCTTTCAGCATCCACTCAAGCGGTCTTGTTTCCGGTCGGCATTGAACCCTACGTTCGACAATGGTGCGCTCGGCCTATAACCGGCATGAATTCGGAGTCTGAGGGCCGGGTGGAAACCCGGCAATATACTGCCTTCGCCGAGATCATGCGGCTGATTGCTTCATTCCGAACTTAGAGTTGGTCACGGTTTCTGCTGCGGTTCTCCTCCCCCCTGTCGGAATTCATCGAAAGAAAGGAAGATACGCAACCGGTTTCGGGCGGCTGGATGCTTCACTCCTGGAACACGACAAGGTTCTTCCAGGGTGTAATAGATCGGAGCGATATTTGCAGCCGACCTCTTAGGCACCGACAAAAGGTTCGGTCTCCTTGGTTAAATGAAATTTAAGATGAAACGGGTTGTTGTTGCCTGATGAAAACGACAGGCCCTCAGAGGAAAAGCATGTCCAGAGACGAGATAATGTCACAGATCCATCGGGGCACCCAGGAGGTGATCAGCGACGAGGCACTCGAAAAGAAGCTTGACGAGAATCGTCCGCTTCGGATCAAGGCTGGCTTCGATCCTACTGCGCCTGACCTGCATCTTGGTCATACGGTTCTGATCAACAAACTGAAACAGTTCCAGGATCTGGGACATGACGTGTTGTTCCTGATTGGAGACTTCACCGGCATGATCGGTGATCCCACGGGCAAGAACGTTACCCGCAAGCCACTATCCAGGGAACAGATCCTCGAGAACGCGTCGACCTACGAGGAGCAAATCTTCAAGATACTGGATCCAGACCGGACTTCGGTCAGATTTAACTCTGAGTGGATGAACGAATTGGGCACCGCCCGTCTGATCGAACTTGCGGCTCAGCATACCGTAGCGCGCATGCTGGAACGGGACGACTTCAGCAAGCGCTACAAGAGCGGCAAGCCGATTGCCATCCACGAGTTCCTTTATCCGTTGATCCAGGGTTACGACTCCGTTGTACTGAAGGCAGATGTCGAACTGGGCGGTACGGACCAGAAGTTCAATCTTCTGGTGGGCCGCCAGCTGCAGCAGAACTACGGTCAGACACCCCAGGTGGTCATTACGATGCCAATTCTCGAGGGGCTGGACGGGGTACAGAAAATGTCCAAGTCGCTGGGTAACTGCATCGCGATTGCCGACCAGCCGGATGAAATGTTCGGGAAGATCATGTCCGTTTCGGACGAGTTGATGTGGCGCTATTTCGAATTGCTTAGCTTTCGGTCAATGGATGAAATCAACGGCTGGCGAACGGAATGCGAAGACGGGGCGAATCCCCGCGATTTCAAGTTTGACCTGGCGCAGGAAATTGTCGCGCGCTTCCACGGGCTTCAGTCTGCCCGCGGTGCCCTGGATTCGTTTCGCATGCGATTCCAAAAAGGCGCGATACCCAATGACCTTGAACTAAAAGCCCTTAGCGTTCCAGACGACGGATACCAGATTGCGAACCTGTTGAAAGATGCCGGCCTGACCTCCAGTACTTCTGAATCCTACCGGATGCTCAAGCAGGGCGGGGTTCGGATCGATGGCGAAAAGGTGATTGATTCGAAACTGCGCCTGACCGCGGGGACGACACAGGTCTACCAGGTTGGGAAAAGGAAGTTCGCCCGGGTGGAACTGGTCTGAAGTGGACTGTAGTCAGCGGTGCCTGGTGGCTTTGCGGCCAACACATTTTTTCAGGTTCTCTGAAGGATGAGTTCAAGTACCATCTTGCTGCCAAAATAGGCCAGCATCAGAGAGACGAACCCCCCAACGGTCCATCGTGCGGCTGTCTGTCCTCGCCACCCGAAGGCCAGTCGTCCCACTAGCAGCACGGAAAACAATATCCACGCCAGGATCGAGAGAATGGTCTTGTGGGCTAAGTGCTGTACGAACATGTCTTCCAGGAACAGGAAGCCGCTGGCTAGCGAAATAGTCAGTAGAACCAAGCCGGTAGCGATTAGCTGGAAAAGCAGGGATTCCATCGTTTGCATCGGGGGCAGGGAAAGAATCAGAGCGCTGCTGTCGTGCCGGTGAAGCTGCCTGTCCTGTAGGGCCAGGAACAGAGCTTGAATTGCCGCGATGTTCAAGATGCTGTAGCTGAGCATGGAGGAAAGGATGTGAACTTCCATGCCGGGGCTGATCTCCCGGATAAGGTGGGTTTGTTCGGGCAGCAGCAGCTTCAGGACCTGGATCAGGGCTGCGAGAGGAAATACAACGATCCCGAGTTTTTCCACTGGCTTGGTGAATGCTGATACCACCAATATGCCGACGATCAGCAGGATCGCCAGGGATACAGCGCTCATGAAGCCGAAGTTCATCCCCTGAGGATTCCAGAAATCATCGACTAAGGATCCTGCGTGGAGGACGCTGGCGATTCCTGCCGACCATAGGAAAGCGATTGGATTTCGCGTGTTTCTGGTCGTATCCACCTGCGCGTTGAAGACCGAATAAAGGATTAGTCCGGTCGCGATCAGGTAGACCAGTATTGAAGATATGCCGAATGCGTTAGAATACACCAGTTAAGCTCTCCTCCGTACAATAGTCTGGCATAATGCTCGGTCAAGTTGAAGAGCTTGTGCACGATTTTCCATTTTCCGGGAAACATTGGAGATAAAGTGGCCGAGATCGCCAATGCTTGATCTTGGGTAGTATATTGTTGATTAATCCAGGTGGTGTATGTTTGACAATCTCAGCGACCGATTAAATGAATCGCTAAAGAAGATTCGCGGCCAGGGGCGTCTGACCGAGGCGAATATAGAGGAAACGATGCGCGAAGTGCGCATGGCTCTGCTTGAGGCCGATGTGGCTTTGCCGGTTGTCCGTGATTTCATCGGTCATGTCAAGACAAGGGGTCTTGGACAGGAGGTCCAGACTAGCCTGACGCCGGGTCAGGCCCTCATCAAGATCGTTCGCGACGAACTGGTTGCCCTGATGGGTGAAGCCAACCAGGGGCTCGACCTGTCCGTTACCCCGCCAGCGGTGATCCTGATGGCTGGACTGCAGGGGGCAGGGAAGACGACCACGGTAGCTAAACTGGGCCGGTGGCTGCGAGAAAGGCAGAAAAAAAAGGTCGGGGTTGTCAGTGTCGATGTCTACCGTCCAGCAGCGATCTTGCAGTTGCAGACGCTGGCGGCCGAGCAGGAACTTGAATTCATCGCCAGCGAGCCGGATCAGAGGCCGGTGGATATTGCAACGGCTGCGCTTGATCTTGCGCGCAAGAAACACCTTGATGTTCTGATCATTGATACGGCTGGCCGACTGGCGATCGACGAAAAGATGATGGGAGAAATCCGGGCGCTTCATGCGGCGGTTGATCCGGTTGAGACTCTGTTTGTCGTTGACAGCATGACCGGGCAGGATGCTGCCAATACCGCAAAGGCCTTTAATGACGCGCTCCCCCTGACCGGTGTAGTGCTGACCAAGACCGACGGGGATTCCAGGGGCGGGGCAGCATTATCCGTTCGACATGTTACCGGAAAACCGATCAAGTTCATGGGTGTCGGCGAGAAGGCAGATGCCTTAGAACTGTTCCATCCGGATCGGGTTGCTTCGAGAATCCTGGGCATGGGAGACATGCTGAGCCTGATCGAGGAAGTCGAAAGGAAGGTCGATCAGAAGAAGGCCGAGAAACTTGCCAAGAAGATCAAGAAGGGAAAGAGCTTCGACCTCGCAGATTTCAAGGATCAGATTGTTCAGATGAATAACATGGGGGGCGTCAAGTCAATGCTGGAAAAGCTGCCGGGGATGGGGAACGTGCCGCAGGCTGCCCGCGGACAGGTGGATGACAAGATGTTAGGTCGCCTGGTAGCGATCATCGACTCAATGACGCCCCGTGAGAGGCAGTTTCCGGCGACGCTGAATGGCTCGAGGAAACGTAGGATCGCGCAAGGATCCGGTACTCACATCCAGGACATTAACCGTTTGCTCAAGCAACACAAGCAGATGCAGAAGATGATGAAGAAATTCAACAAGGGCAACATGATGAACCTTGTTCGGGGAATCAAGGGCAACATGCCAGGAAGGATGCCGTTCTAGGTGGCAGACCGTCGTTCGCCAGGAATATCTTTTACTTGGTCAAGACTTTCGAGTAAAATCGGATGGTTTTGGTAACTGAAAATTCGAATTAAAGAGGAATTACTGATGGTAACCATTCGATTGTCCCGGGGCGGGGCGAAAAAACGACCATTTTACCACTTGGTTGTTGCTGACAGCAGAAGCCGTCGTGATGGCCGCTACATTGAACGAGTCGGTTTCTTCAATCCGATCGCAAAGGGTGGCGAAGAACGGCTGCGGCTGAACGATGACCGTATTGAATACTGGAGATCACACGGTGCCCAATTGTCAGACCGTGTGGCCAGCTTGATCAAGCAATCCGGGAAAACCAGCGACTGATTTTCCCGGGGTGGCGAATTCCGTGACAGCCAGTTCCCCGGTTCAGCTTGGCTACGTTTCTGGGGTCCATGGTCTTCAGGGGTGGGTTAAGGTGTTTTCGTACACCGAACCGCGGGACAATATGCTGACATACGCATCGTGGCTGGTTGGTTCCGATGGCCAGTTGCGAAAGTTTGAAGTCGAGAATAGCCGCTGGAACGGCAAGGTGATGGTTGCCAAGCTAGCCGGAATCCAGGATCGGGACGAGAGTGCAGAGCTTATCGGCCGGGGGATTTTTGTGGATCGGGTCGATTTGCCCGAACTAGAACACGATGAATTTTACTGGGCCGACCTGATTGGCCTGGAGGTTTTAACCGAAGATGGTGTTTGTCTCGGCAGGATTGAGCAACTGATGGAAACCGGTGCGAATGATGTCCTCGTGGTAAGAGGCGACCGGGAACGTCTGATTCCGTTCGTTCTGCGGGAGGTTGTCAAGCAGGTTGATCTTGCTCAAGGGCGATTGATTGTTGACTGGATGCCCGATTTCTGACGATCATGCGATTTGACATTGTTACACTGTTCCCAGAAATGGTCGGTACAGCTGCGGGGTTCGGAGTAATCGGGAAGGCCATTGAGAACGGCATTGTTCGGCTGGGCCTGTGGAACCCGAGGGATTATTCATCCGATCCAAGGCGAACCGTGGACGATCGGCCCTACGGGGGTGGCCCAGGGATGGTCATGATGGTGCAGCCGTTGCGGGATGCGATTAACGATGCTAAGGCAGCGGACGACAGACCGGTTCGGGTTGCCTGCTTGAGTCCCCAGGGGACTCGATTGCAGCAGTCCGACCTGGTCCGATTTGCAACGCGGGAACGGGTGATTCTCGTGGCAGGCCGTTACGAAGGAATCGATGAACGCCTGATCGAGGCGAATATCGACGAACAGTGGTCGCTGGGTGACTATGTAATCAGTGGAGGCGAACTGGCGGCGCTGGTTTTGCTAGATGGTGTTGTGCGGTTGTTGCCAGGGGTTCTTGGTGATGATCAGTCGAGCCAGCAGGATTCCTTCATGCATGGCTTGCTGGACCACCCGCACTATACACGGCCGGATGTTGTCGAGGAGCAGGTTGTGCCGGAGGTGCTGAGAAACGGAAACCATGCAGAGATCAGACGCTGGCGTTTGAAGCAGGCATTGGGTAGGACATTCCTGCATCGGCCTGACCTGCTGGACGATCTCGAATTGAATGATGAGCAGAACGATCTGCTCAACGAATTTATTGATGAAGTAAAGAAAATGAAGGGTAATTGACAATGAGCAATATTATTCAGGAACTGGAAAAGAGACAGACTAAGACCGACATCCCTGAATTTGGCCCGGGTGATACTGTAGTGGTCCAGATCAAAGTTAAGGAAGGCACTCGTGAGCGTCTCCAGGCTTTTGAAGGTGTTGTGATCGGCAAACGCAACCGGGGTTTGAATTCCTCGTTCACGGTTCGCAAGATTTCCCATGGCGAAGGTGTTGAGCGTGTTTTCCAGACCCACAGCCCGATGGTTCAGGAGATCAAGGTCAAACGCCGCGGAGCGGTTCGACGGGCGAAGCTGTACTATCTGCGGGAACGTAGCGGGAAGGCAGCTCGAATCAAGGAAAAGCTTTAATTGAATTCAGTTCCTGGAGATCCTCGATAGGGACCTTTTCGAATCCTCCAGTTGGGCTAGTCTGTCGCGTATCTTCAGTGAGGAGCCTTTGCATTCTCCGTCTCTGACGGATTGTCTGGCTGCAGGTTGCATCGTCTGCCATGATTCGCTATCGAGTGGATTTGCTCCGGTTTGTAGTATCATCCTGCTGTGGCCAGTGAAACCGACAGAGAGCACTCAATCCGGTTGATCGAATCATTCCAGGACACGCTGTGGCTGGAAAACGGCCTCAGCCGCAACACCCTCAAGGCCTACGGTTCCGATCTGGTTCTTTTCTCAAACTGGCTGGCACCCAAATCGCTGTTGTCTGCCGGCAGAGAGGATGTTTCAAATTACCTTGCTGTAAAATTCCGCCAGGGCTGCAGCGCACGCTCAGGTGCCCGCTTGCTGTCTAGCTTGAAGCGGTTTTTTTCCTATCTGGTACAGAAGGGTATGCTGACAGCAAACCCGTGTTCCAAAATCGATTCTCCGCACATCGGAAAACCTCTTCCTGTAACGCTGAGCGAAGGCGAGGTCGACCAGTTGCTCGCTGCTCCTAACGCATCTTCTGCCATCGGCTATAGGGATAGGACCATGCTGGAACTTCTTTACGCGACCGGTTTGCGGGCAACTGAACTGGTTACGCTGAAGCTGGGGCAACTGAATTTTCGCGAGGGAGTGGTTCGAGTTGTCGGCAAGGGCAACAAGGATCGGTTGGTTCCGATCGGCGAAGAGGCCTTGTCATGGCTGGACAGTTACGTTCGCGAAATACGTCCGACGATTCTGGGGAGACGGACCGCCGAATACCTCTTTGTCACGAACCGGGCCTCAGGAATGACGCGCCAGGCTTTCTGGCATCGTATCAAGTTCTATGCGAATGCTGCCGGAATACAGAAGTTGCTTTCACCACACACTCTCCGGCATGCATTCGCTACTCATCTGCTGAATCACGGTGCCGATCTCAGGGTTGTCCAGCTACTGCTGGGACATAGCGACCTTTCGACGACCCAGATTTACACTCACGTTGCACAGGAACGTCTCAAAGACTTGCACCAAAGGTTTCATCCAAGGGGATAAATGCATGACCACTATGATCCATCCTACGGCGATCGTTGCATCGTCGGCCTCGATCGGATCGAATGTCCGGATCGGAGCTTACGCGGTCATCGATGACGCAGTGGAAATCGGTGATGATTGCGTGATCGAGACTCATGCGGTGGTTTGTCCATTCGTGGTTATGGGGCCAGGAAACAAGGTGTGTCCGCATGCGGTGATCGGCGGATTGCCTCAGGATACCGGCTTCGATCCAGGCTCCCGGACAAATGTTCATATCGGCGCCAATAACGTGTTCAGAGAAGGGGTAACGGTGAATCGCGCTACGCAGGCGGGGTCTGCAACCCGGATCGGATCGGATTGTTATTTCATGAACAACAGTCACGTTGGGCACGACTGTTTGGTTGGTAACCATGCGGTGTTCGCCAGCGGAGTGGCGGTGGGTGGGTTTTCCGAGATTGGGGACCGTGCTTTCCTCGGTGGTGGAGCCATGATTCACCAGTTTTGCCGAGTCGGTGCACTGGTCATGGTTTCTGGTACGGTGGGTGTTCTGCAAGATGTGATTCCCTATACCATGGCTGGCGACAGCCCGGCGCGTCACTATCGCCTGAACGTGGTGGGCCTGAAACGCGCGGGGATTACGGCGGAGCGGTACAAGATGCTTTCGGCTGCCTTTCTCCGGCTGCGCAACCGGGAGAGTCTCAAAGGGCTCGGAGATAGTCCCGAATTGAACCATCTGAGAGCTTGGTTAGCTGCCCCGAGTAAACGGGGAATTAGCTCTTTTCTCAACGCTTCTTGATTCGGGTCCTATCGATGGAAAAGATCAGAACTGCTGTTGTCGGTACGGGTTACCTTGGAAAGTTCCATGCGGAGAAATATTCGCGGCTTCCGGACTCGGAACTGGTTGCGGTGGTGGACATCGACGAAAGTGCTGCTCGTGAAGTCGCCGAACGATTCGATACGCAGTGGTACACTGATTATCGAGCCATTCTGAGTGACGTGGACGCCGTCAGCATCGTAGTTCCCACTCGGCTGCATCACCTGGTGGCCCGTGATTTCCTGCGGGCTGGCGTGCACGTGCTGATTGAGAAACCGATGACGGTCACGGTGGAGGAGGCTGAAGAACTGATCGAGATTTCACGCGAGCAAGGCCTTGTCCTGCAGATTGGGCATCTGGAGAGATTCAACGCGGCTTTGCTTGAGCTCGATTTTAGTCATGACAAGCCGCTGTTTATCGAATCCCATCGGCTGTCTCCGTTTAATCCACGGGCCAATGACGTGAGCGTAGTTCTTGACCTCATGATTCACGACATCGATATTATTCTGGATCTCGTCGATTCCGAGGTTGATCGAATTGACGCCAGCGGGACCGCTGTACTGACGGACGGGATTGATATCGCGAACGCACGTTTGGTGTTCAAGAGCGGCTGCGTGGCGAACGTGACGGCCAGTCGTGTCAGCATGAAGGTCGAACGGAAAATGCGCATGTTTCGGCCGCAGTCTTACGTTTCTGTCGATTTTCAGAATCGCACGCTGGTTTGTCATCGGACCGGGAATGGGGAAATGTATCCGGGAATCCCCGAGATACTGACCGAGCAGAAGCAATTCGAGAATAACGATGCGTTGCGCGAGGAAATTTGCCATTTCTTGGGGTGCATTCGTGATGGCAAGCAACCCTTGGTTTCCGGTGAAGCCGGAAAGCGGGCGCTAGCCACGGCCATTGAAATTTCCATGCTCCTTTCTTGACGTGAAAGGAAGCCCCAGTCGGCGTCAAAGGGACAAAGGCACAGGCCTCATGAACACGAGTCCGGCGATGGATGAGAACAATCCAAGGGTAATGATCGTCGCCGGAGAGGCTTCCGGTGATCAGCACGCCGCGGACCTGTTTTTGGAACTGAAAAAAGAGTTTCCCGCGGTTACGGCCTTGGGAATGGGGGGTCGGAACATGCGGGACGCGGGGATCGACATTCGTTTCGATTCCACTGACATTGCGGTAATCGGTGTCGACGGCCTGTTCCGGAAATTGCCGAAAATCCGGCGGGCACTCGGGCTCATGCGGACTTTGGTCTGCGAAGAAAAACCGGACCTGCTGATCTGCGTCGACTACAAAGAATTTAATTTTAAGCTGGCTCGCCACGCTAAGTCGTGTGGCGTGAGAGTCCTGTTCTATGTCAGCCCACAAGTTTGGGCCTGGCGACCGGGCCGGGTCAAGAAATACGGCCGGGTCATTGACCACATGGCGGTCATTTTCCCCTTCGAAGTGCCTTTCTACCAGGAACACCAGGTCCCGGTAACCTTCGTCGGCCACCCGCTGGCGGACAAGGTGCGTCCATCGCTGGGCAAGGCAGAATCCATGGCCGGTATGGGACTTGACCCGGAAAGGCCGATTGTGGGCCTGTTACCCGGTAGTCGTGGAGCCGAGATCCGGCGTTTACTGCCAGTGATCGAGAAAGCGGTAACAGAACTGCGTAAAAAGATACCGGGTATCCAGTTCGTTGTTGTCCAGGCGTCGACGGTTACAGATTCCCAGATTGGAGAATTCCTCGATACCTGTGATTCGGATCTGATCGTTGTAAAAAAGAATATTTACGACGCCATCCAGTGTTGTGATGCGGTGGTCACTACTTCCGGGACCGCGACACTGGAAGTTGCATTGCTCGGCATACCGATGGTGATCGTCTACAAGGTCGGGCCGCTGACGTATTGGCTCGGACGCCTGCTGGTACGGATATCGTTCATCGGTTTGCCAAACATCGTGGCCGGAAAACGCATCGTCGAGGAACTTGTACAGCATCGTGCTACGCCGGGGACAATCTGCCGGGAAATCCGGAAGATCCTTTCGGATGCCGCTTACGCGTCAGAAATCTCGGCAAACCTGCTCAAGGTCAGGGAAAAACTGGGCGAGGGGGGAGGCATGGAAAGGCTGGCGCAGGTTGCATTGCAGATGCTGAAGGTTTAATGCGTCGCAAGGATTTTAGCCGGTTTCCTTGGTTTCGCAACGGACCAAAGGCCTGATGAACCTTCTCCCAAGTGGCTTTATGAGTTGTCCTCTTGCCTGACAGAGCAACTGTTGTTGGATCTTCATCGGTTGCCGTTTTCGATCAGTCCGAACTATGTGACAATAGATAGTTATTTCAGGCGTTCCCTGCAAGTGACCCGTTTCTTGCGCGATCTGGGGCGAGTGAACGATGAACCATTGACGTGAACAGACGAGGAATAAAGAGATGATCGATATTGAGGCTCTGCTCGGGACGGAGGCAGATCAGCTACTGAATTACCGGTGCAATACAATTTCAAGAGATCTTCTCCATCTGCCCGGTCCCGATTACGTAGGCCGTGTTGTCGCGGAAAAGAATCGTATCACGGCAGTCCTACGGAATATGCAGTCCATGTTTAACCATGGTCGGCTGGCGAACACAGGTTACCTTTCGATTCTTCCGGTTGATCAGGGCGTCGAACACAGCGGCGGTGCCTCGTTCGCACCGAATCCACTTTATTTCGATCCAGAGAATATCGTGAAACTGGCGATCGAGGGGGGCTGCAACGCCGTGGCTTCCACTCTCGGTGTCCTGAGTTCTGTTTGTCGGAAATATGCGCACAAGATCCCATTCATTCTGAAGATCAATCACAATGAACTGCTGACCTATCCTGAGAAGTACGACCAGACCTTGTTTGCCAGTGTTGAGCAGGCCTTCGAAATGGGCGCAGTGGCGGTTGGTGCCACCATTTACTACGGATCAGACGAATCACGTCGGCAAATCGAGGAAGTCAGTGCCGCCTTTGCCAGGGCTAAAGAGCTTGGAATGGTCACCATCCTCTGGGCGTATCTTCGCAATTCGGGCTTTAAAAGGGATGGGATTGACTACCATGTGGCGGCCGATCTGACGGGGCAGGCCAACCATCTGGCCGCAACCATCGACGCCGATATCGTGAAACAGAAAATGGCCGAGAACAACGGCGGATTCACCGCGATCAATTTCGGCAAGTCACATCGGGACATGTATGGGCCGTTGTGCGGCGAACACCCCATCGATCTGGTGCGTTACCAGGTTGCCAATTGTTACATGGGGCGAGTTGGACTCATTAATTCCGGCGGAGCGTCTTCCGGAAGCGGCGATGTTGCCGAAGCCGTTCGTACCGCGGTGATCAACAAGCGAGCCGGAGGAATGGGGCTGATCTCAGGCCGGAAAGCCTTTCAGAAACCCATAATCGAAGGCATTACCTTGCTGAACGCGATTCAGGATGTTTACCTTTCTAAGGAAGTTCCCATCGCCTGAGGGACTTTGGTGATCCGGGCTTCCTGCAGGTTGACTCTGTCAACCCTTGTTGGATCGGTGCTTCGGGAAGCGCCACTGTTGGCGCCGTATTTTCCGTGAGGCGCTATTATGGTTGCCAATGAATAAAGCCTTTGTTGCCGGACTTTTATTGAACGCCCAATGGATTTACCACTTCCCCAGAAAAAGCTGCTCCGGCTTCTGAGCACTGATACTTTCTGTTCAGGAAGCTTTCTGGCGGGTCGGTTGAGTACCAGTCGTACCGCGGTCTGGAACTACATCGGCAATTTAAGGGCGATGGGGATTGATATTGACGCGGTTTCCGGACGTGGCTACCGTCTTTCAGCGCCCCTGGAACTGCTTGAAGAAATCCGCATTCGGTCGGGGTTGATGCGTGGTGTTGACGAATGCATTGGCACTTTTTTCATCCACGACCAGATCGGGTCGACTAACGATTTCCTGAATGGTTCGCTGGACCGATGCGATGCAGCCGTGCTAGTTTGCCTGGCAGAAGCCCAGACCGCTGGGAAAGGGCGCAGCGGGAAAACATGGGTTTCGCCGTTTGGCAAAAACATCTACCTGTCCCTTGGCTGGAAATATTTTGCCGGGCCATCCAGGGTGTCGGGGCTGAGCCTGGCCATCGGGGTTGCGGTGTTGCGGGTTCTGGCAGCGGCTGGCATACCTGAGCTGGGGCTGAAATGGCCGAATGATATCTACTGGAGGGGCCGAAAACTCGGTGGAATCCTGGTTGAATTGTCAGGCGACATGCATGGCCCCTGCTACGTGGTGGCAGGTTTGGGGCTGAATTACTGGATGAGTCCGGAGCAGGGTGCAGCGATCGATCAGCTATGGGTGGACCTGGATGGCATCGTCGATGCAGCCAAACCTGGCCGCAACGATCTGGTCGCTGCACTTTTGAATGAACTGGTTCCAGTGATCGCCGAATTCGACGAGACGGGGCTGTTTCCGTTCCTTGAGGAATGGCGCGCTGCAGACTGCATGCGGGGTGAGAAAGTGGTCCTCCGCTTTGGTTCGCGCGAAGTCCACGGAAAGGTTGCCGGAATCAGCGACGAAGGTTTGATCGAGTTGTATACCCATGACGGCAAGTTGCAAAGATTCGCATCCGGTGAAATCAGTTTCCACTCCAGCGGTAGCCGGGGCAGATGAAGTCACCCCGGTGATTCCACGACTGAGGATCGATTCCATGTTTTCCCTGCTGGTTGATATTGGAAATTCCAGGTTGAAATGGGCCACCAGCCGTCAAAATCTGTTTTCGGTAGGAAGCCCGGTTGGTGATGTCGGCCAGGTTCCCTGTTTCGCCGCGGCCTGGAGTGGTCTCGATTCGCCCAGCAGGGTTCTGGTGTCGAATGTTCGCGGGATCAGGACTGCGGACGCGATGAACCAGTGGGTGTTGGATAAATGGGGGCTTTCGGCGGATTTCGTGCGATCGCTAGGCCATGCATTTGGTGTTCGAAATGGCTACCGGAACCCGGAACAATTGGGTGTTGATCGGTGGCTGTGTCTGGTTGCCGTGCGGTCCTTGTTCAGGGAGCCGGTCTGCATCGTCGATTGCGGTACGGCGATTACAGCCGATGTAATGGACAGGGACGGTCATCATCGAGGTGGCGTGATCTGTCCGGGCCTGGCCTTGATGCAGGATTCATTGCTCAGGGGAACCAATGATCTTTCGTTTGATGCGGTGGATCAGGCAGGGTTGCTTGGCCTGGATACCGGAACCGGGATTTACGGCGGAACCATTGCGGCAGCTGTCGGGATGGTTGAGAAGGTCGTGCAGGAGGCAGAGTCCCTGGCTGGTCCATTGCGGCTCATTATCACCGGGGGTGGTTCAGAAAGACTGACCCGGCATCTGGTACGGACCTACGAAGTCATTCCCGACCTGGTTCTGAAAGGTCTGGTGGTGGTGGATGCACGGCAGGACCCTGAATCGGCCTGAAAGGAGTTTTAATGCTTTGTTGCCGATTTTGGATTGTGCTGGATTCCAGGGCTTTTCCGGCCAGATTAGGAACTGCTGCTTCGGGTCGAATAGGAAACCGAGGTGAAAATAAAGAACTGGATTCCGAAAACCAGCGTCGCCATTAGTAAATGGACCGGCTGTGCCGCGGCCGGAATATCGAGACGATCCATGATGACTCCGGTCAGTATGCCGGTCACAATGAAAAGTCCGAGTGCCGTTGCCGCCCTGGCCAGATAAGGATGCTCGCCTGCTCGCTGCAACAGTCTCCAAATCAACCACAGGTTGGTAAAAAGGATGATGGACGCAAAGGACCTGTGGACGTAGAAGATGAGGGGGAAATTGTCTCTCCACAGCTCCCGGTGTTCCATCTGGTAGGCTGCTGCGATGGTATCCACCGATTCCCGTACTTGGGTTCCCATCACTACCTGGATCACCGTCAGGGTCATTGCGGCAATCAGGACATTCTGTAAGCGCGGGTGTAAGCCGGTCAATGGTTTCTGTTCGAATACGCTGCTTTGTGAACGGGTGATTGCATAGATGAGCAGCGATACGATGGCCAGCGCCACGATCATGTGCACCGTGATCATGCCGGGATGGAGCTGGCTGGCGACAACTTTTGCACCGAGCCATCCCTGGAATCCAACCAGCAGGAAGGTCCCCAGCGCAAGATAGAATACCGGGGGGTCGAGGTTGCGGAAAGGCAAGGAATAGAGCAGGGTGAGAAAAATCAGGAAACCGATGGTAACCCCGGCAAGTCGGTTAAGGTATTCGGTCCAGGTCTTGGTGGCGTTGAATTCGGTGTTCGAGTAGCCCCGATCCGCGTAGATTTTCTGGTAATCCGCCGGTAATTCTGAAACCGAAGAGGGCGGTACCCAGCGTCCGAAACAGGTTGGCCAGTCGGGACAGCCCATTCCAGCACCCGATGCGCGCACGATTCCGCCCACGAGTATCAGGAAGTAGACAGCGAATATGGTTAGGCTGCCCAGGGTTCTGAATTTCTTGATGTGTCGTTGGTGATTCATGAGCGGCTTTGATCATTGATTTTGCGTTTCGGGGTTGCCGCGAGCCTGGGGAGGGGATCGTGTCTGTTAGCTGGAGAAGCGCCTGGAATTTTCCGGATTTCTGAAAATGACAGCCTGTTCCTTTTGCTGTTGGGGGTGAGATGCTGCCGAATTGATGGCGTCAAGGACCTTGTCATGGTCCGGGGAGAGGCTGCAGACTGGGTCCGCGTTAGTCGCTTCGCCGGTCAACAAGTACGCCTGGCAGCGGCAGCCGCCGAAGTCACGGCTTTTTTCAGGACAGCTACGGCAGGGCTCTTTCATCCAGCTGTCGCCCCTGAATTTGTTGAACGCATTCGACTCTTCCCAGATTTCGCGAATGCTCATTTGACGGACGTTGGGAAAGGCCAGGCCCGGTAAAATCCGCGCCGAATGACAGGGCAGGGCCATTCCGTCGGGTGCGATGGTCAGGAAGGTGGTTCCCCAGCCGTTCATGCAGGCTTTCGGACGGTCCTCGTAGTAGTCTGGAACCACATAATAAATTTTCATCCTGCCCTTCATTTTTTCCTTGTAACTCTGGGCAATCGCTTCGGCCTTGCGAAATTCTTCCCGGGTCGGCAGCAGGTTGTCCCGGTTTAGGTGTGCCCACCCGTAGTACTGGGTGTTCGCCAGCTCCACGTAGTCGGCCCCCAGTTCCGCTGCCATGTCGAGAATGCTTTCCATCTGATGAATGTTCTGCTTGTGGATCACGACACAGAGAACCATCGGGTAGCCGTGTTTCTTGATCTGGTGGGCTACCTCGCATTTTTTGTCAAAGGAAGCAGTGCCGGCGATGTGGTCGTTGAGGTCGCGGCTGCTGGCCTGGATACTGACCTGGATGTGGTCCAGCCCGGCTTCTTTCAGCTCTACAATACGGTCTTCAGACAGGCCGTAGGCTGATGTGATGAGGTTTGAATAGTAGCCCAGTTCTCGGGCATGCCTGACCAGCACCGAAAGGTCCTGCCTGACCAGCGGTTCGCCTCCCGAAAAACCCAGCTGTACGGCACCCATGCTCCGGGCTTCGGATAGAACCCGCAGCCAGTCCTCCGTATCGAGTTCGTTGCCATGGGACGCGAAGTCCACGGGGTTGGAACAATACGGGCATTGCAGCGGACAGGCGTAGGTGAGTTCAGCCAGCAGCCAGCGCGGCTTACTAATCTGAATTGATTCGGATCCAGCCATTTTCGAGGGCGATCTCAATAAACTCGCAGATATCAGTTCGGAGGCCACTGGTGGAGAATTTTCCTTCCAGTTCGGCAACCAGTTCGTTGAGGGTACGGCTACCGTCGCATAATTTGAGGATTTCAGCCGAACTTTGGTTGAGTTCCACCATGCCCTCCGGATACAGTAGGACGTCTTTCTGCTGAGCTTCTTCCCATTGCAGTCGATAGATCGGGGAGAAACAGAAGATGGAATTGTCATCCAGGGCCATGCAGGTCATTCCTTGACTGTATGGTAGGGTGGCATTTCGGCAACGTATGCAAGATACATCGCATCGGCCATCGACCAGAGAACATCCAGCTTAAATTTCAGGATGCCCATCATTTTATCCTGTTCCTCGCGCGTTTTATACCAGTCCAGCGTTAGCCGTAGTCCGTGTTCCACGTCACGTCGAGCCTGGCTCAAGCGCTGCTGGAAGTAAAGCAGGCCCTTGCTGTTAATCCATGGATAGTTGTCCGGCCAGTTAGACAGGCGTTGCTGGTGGATGGCCGGGGCAAATAGTTCGGTCAGCGATGAGCTGGCGGCTTCGTGCCATTCGGCTTTGCGGGCAAAATTCACGTAGGCATCGACCGCAAAGCGTACCCCGGGAAGTACGTGCTCAAGGGAGGTGATTTCATTGCGGTCCAGACCGGCTGCAATGCCCAGCTGGAGCCAGGCCTCGATTCCGCCTGATTTTCCTGAGGAGCCGTCGTGATCAATGATCCGTTGAACCCACTGAATCCGGGTTTCGCGGTCCGGGCAATTTGCGAGGATGGCCGCATCCTTTTGCGGGATGTTGATCTGGTAGTAATACCGGTTGGCAACCCATCCCTGTATCTGCCTGCGGTTCAGCTGCCCTTCGTGCATCAGCACGTGGTAGGGATGATGGATATGGTAATACCGTTCCATGCCTCTCAAGCGGGCCTCGAATTCCTCTCGGGTCCAAGGGGGTTGGGCTATAGTACTCATCCCTGCCGCTAAAGGTCGATTTCCATCCCGTCTTGTGCGACTTCGATACCCGCCTCTGTAAGGATTTGGCGTTCTTCGGAGTCTTGGTCGAGGATTGGATTGGTATTGTTGATATGGATCAGTACCCGGCGTTTATTGGGCAGTTTGTTGAGTACGCTGAGCATGCCGTTTTCGCCAGACTGGGACATGTGACCCATTTCGCGTGCCGTCTTTTTGGAAATGCCAGCATGCTCCATTTCGTTCTGGCGCCAGAACGTGCCATCGACCAGCAGGCAGTCGGCATCCTCCATGGCCTTTTGGACGTGCGCTTCGATTTCACCCAGTCCAGGTGAATAGTAGAGTTTCTTTCCAGTCGAAATCTGTTCGATGGTGACGCCGATATTGTCTCCGTCATGAGGGTCATGGCGGTGTGGGGAATAGGGTGGTGCCTTGCTTTTCAGCGAATGGGAATGGAATCTGAGATCATTGATTCCAGGGATCTCAAAACTACTGCCGTCTAGCGGAATGCGGTGGTGATTGACGCCGCAGTAGTCTTCCAGCATTTTCAATACCGGAAAACCTGTGGTCAGGTCTTGCCTAACCATTTCGCTGCAATAGATTTCCAGCGGGCTGTTGCTTTCCCTGAGAATTAACAATCCGGTGGTGTGGTCAATCTGACTGTCGATTAGTATGACAGCCTTGATACCGGTATCCCGGATGCCTGTCTTCGGCTGAATGGCAGGGAAGTTTTCTATCTGGGTCCGGATATCGGGAGAGGCGTTAAACAAAACCCAGTTCCGTTCATCAGTGCTGACGGCGATGGATGATTGGGTTCGCGATACTGCATTGATCTGGCCGTTGCGCAAGCGGTTGCAGTTCGAACAGTTACAGTTCCACTGGGGATAGCCACCGCCGGCTCCCGAACCTAAAACTCTGAATTTCATGGCGAGCCTGGTTGAAAGGTGAATTAAAGCCGGGAATCAGGATATTCAAACGGCTGGTTTACTGCCTTGATCAGTGTCGACAATGATGAAGGAGAACATTCGGGACATAAAAGTTGTCCCCTATAAAATGAAACGGGGCTCCATTTTCCAATGGAACCCCGTCGAAATCCAATTACTTATCAACGATTGTATATGTACATCGTGACTTCAAAACCAAAACGCAGATCGTTATAGGTTGGTTTTTCCCATTTCATTCGGTTGGCCTCCTAACTCAATATCTTTATTATATGTCGACATCGCTTTGTAGCAAAACTGCTCCGAAGTATACGATGCATGTTTCAGGAAAGCAATATAGTGCTTAGCGGCAAAATCGAGGTTTCTGGTGGGTGTATTCCTCATGCCGACAGCGAGCACGTCGGACAGGCAGGATCCTTCGGAAGTTGCATGCTGTGCCATTCCATTGTCAGTCCGTCTAGCAGCAGAAGACGGCCGACCAAGGATTCGCCAATGCTGCAAATGAACTTCATGGTTTCAAGTGCCTGGATGCACCCAATGGTGCCGGTCAATGGTGCAATGACCCCGCTTTGGGCGCAGGTTTCGGACAACTCATCAATGTTCGGGTACAGGCAGTTGTAACAGGGGCTCGATGGCGTTAGCGGGTCGAATACCGTGATTTGTCCTTCGAAGCGAATGGCAGCTCCTGATACTAGGGGCGTTTTTGTCTCCACGCAGGCCCGGTTCACGGCAAAGCGGGTCGAGAAGTTGTCGCTGCAGTCCAGGACTACATCGGCGGCCTCGACTTCAAGGTTCAGTTCGTTGTCCGTTAGTCGCTTATGGCGTATCTCGATGCGGATATCCGGGTTCAGCGCCCGCAGGGTCTGGTCTGCAGAAATCACTTTTTCCTTGCCGATGTCATCGGTTCCGTGGATGACCTGCCGTTGCAGGTTGGAAAGGTCGACCCGGTCGAAGTCATTCAGGATCAGGGTACCGGCTCCAGCGGCTGCGAGGTACATGGCCGCGGGTGATCCGAGCCCTCCCATCCCGATGATCAAGCATCGTGATTCAAGCAATTTCTGCTGCCCCTCGACATCGATTTCGGGAAGCATGATCTGGCGGCTGTAGCGCAGCAATTGATCATCGTTCATCGGTTAAATTTACCATTACCGACAGCCGATTAAAAATGGTCATCAAGGCTTGACATGGGTAATAGAAAGTCTATTATTAGCACTCATCACCTGCGAGTGCTAATAATTAGGATTGCCGAAGCAGTGTCGAATGTTGGGAGATGTTCACGATTTAACGATTTTAAATTGATCTTAGGAGGGTCTGATGAAAATACGTCCGTTACACGACAGAGTGATTGTCAAGCGTCTTGAAGAAGAGCGTATGTCTGCTGGAGGCATCGTAATTCCGGATTCGGCGACTGAAAAGCCGAGTCAGGGTGAAGTCATTGCCATTGGCAACGGAAAAATTCTCGACAATGGGGAAATCCGTGCTTTGGACGTCAAGGTTGGCGACAAGGTTCTTTTCGGTAAATACGCGGGTAACGAAGTCAAAGTTGAAGGCGAGGAAGTCATCGTGATGCGTGAAGAAGACATCATGGGTGTCGTCGAATAATTCGGCCCGCATTAAAGACAGTTTTTTTATTCTTTCAAGGAAAAGATCATGGCAGCAAAAGAAGTTAAATTTAGTGATGACGCACGGAGCAAGATGCTGAACGGTGTCAATGTGCTAGCCCGTGCAGTCAGGGTAACACTTGGTCCCAAGGGCCGAAACGTGGTTCTAGAAAAAAGTTTTGGCGCACCGACCATTACCAAGGATGGAGTGTCTGTTGCGAAGGAAATCGAATTTTCCGACAAGTTCGAAAACATGGGTGCGCAGATGCTCAAGGAAGTGGCCTCTCATACATCGGATGTTGCCGGCGACGGCACCACGACCGCTACGGTTCTGGCCCAATCCATTTTGCTCGAAGGTATGAAAGCGGTTGCGGCGGGAATGAATCCTATGGACCTGAAGCGCGGCATCGACAAGGCCGTTACAACCATAGTCTCCTCGCTAGAAACCCTTTCGGTTCCTTGCACTGACAGCAGTGCGATCGCGCAGGTTGGAACCATC
Source organism: Methylococcaceae bacterium UBA1147 (assembly GCA_002311315.1). GTDB lineage: Bacteria > Pseudomonadota > Gammaproteobacteria > Methylococcales > UBA1147 > UBA1147. Next base: position 51,299 of record DBZZ01000068.1, read on the forward strand.
TCGGCAAATTCCGATGAATCCGTTGGCAAGATCATTGCCGAAGCGATGGGGAAAGTCGGCAAGGAAGGTGTGATTACGGTTGAAGAAGGTTCCGGTCTCGACAACGAACTGGATGTTGTTGAAGGCATGCAGTTCGACCGTGGTTACTTGTCTCCCTATTTCATCAACAACCAGGACAGCATGAGTGTAGAACTGGAGAGTCCGCTCATCCTGGTGCACGACAAGAAGATCTCCAACATCCGCGACTTGCTTCCGATCTTGGAAAACGTTGCCAAAGCAGGCAAGCCGCTGCTGATCATCGCTGAAGATGTAGAAGGCGAAGCACTGGCTACCCTGGTTGTGAACAACATGCGCGGCATCGTCAAGGTTGCTGCCGTCAAGGCACCGGGATTTGGCGACCGTCGCAAGGCGATGCTGGAAGACATCGCAATCCTGACCGGCGCAACGGTGATTTCTGAAGAAGTCGGCCTGTCGCTGGACAAAGCTTCTCTGGATGACTTGGGTTCGGCCAAGAAGGTTCAGATCTCAAAGGAAAACACCACCCTTATTGACGGTGCGGGCGACAGTGCAAACATCGAAGGTCGTGTTAACCAGATTCGTGCTCAGGCTGACGAGGCAACATCGGATTACGACAAGGAAAAACTGCAGGAACGTCTTGCGAAACTGGCTGGCGGTGTTGCAGTGATCAAGGTTGGCGCAGCCACCGAAGTTGAAATGAAGGAAAAGAAAGCACGTGTTGAAGACGCACTGCACTCGACTCGTGCCGCTGTAGAAGAGGGTGTTGTACCGGGCGGTGGTACTGCATTGCTGCGCACACTCAGCTCATTGGATGATATCAAGGGTGCGAACCACGATCAGGACACCGGTATCAAGATCGCACGTCGTGCGCTTGAAGAGCCTCTGCGCCAGATCGTTATTAACTCCGGTGTTGATGCAGCGGTGATCCTGAACGAAGTCGTGAAAGGCGAAGGCAACTTCGGTTACAACGCGGCTACTGGCGAATATGGCGACATGATCGAAATGGGTATTCTCGATCCCACCAAGGTGACCCGCGCCGCGCTGCAGAATGCTGCATCGGTTGCAGGGCTGATGATCACCACGGAAGTCATGGTTGCCGAAGAGCCGAAGGATGAAGGCTCTTCTCATGGTGGTGGCATGCCTGACATGGGTGGAATGGGCGGAATGGGCGGCATGATGTAATTGTCCGACGCGCTTACGATGCAATAGAAAACAAAAAGTTATATTGCATTGTCGTTCGTGATACAGAAGCGGTGTAGGGAGGTCGTCTGATCTTCCTTACACCGCTTTTTCATTTCTAGTGGACTGATCTGTATGTGCCTCCCATGTGAAAGGGTTAGGCTTACAGCAAGTTGGGTTATCGCACAGACAGAATGAATATCCAGGCTCAATGCTGACACTTTTCCGGGTTCCCCGGAATCGGTGTTGACAATACTGGAATCAATGTTCACCTTCGGTCGGAATCCTTTTCAAACCATTATTTTCAGTCATTTTTACATCGACCCTACTTTTTCGGCGGCTCTGTCTGCGAAGAAGAACACAATGCGAAAAATCCGCGATATTTTACGTTGTTAACGGCAACGTAAAACAACCCCGCTACCCACTTCAGCTCTGGAAAAACAGCAGAGGAACCGAGATGCTCAAAGAGGAAGGTGTTCTGGAGATCAGAACATTGTGTATCGCTAAGGGTTGGGCATTCGATTGACAGCATGCGAATTGGGCATTACCGTGCGGGAGTATTGGAGGCTCAAAAGCCGGTGGTTTTTAACAAATGCTCTGACCCGGGGAAAAGCAAGATTCTTACAAGTCCGATGGGTGGTAGAGACAGTATTTCGCGGCCTATATTCTAGAAATTTACCAGCCGCAGCCCACAGTGTTCGTGGTTAATGGTCAAGGCAGTAACACTTCGACGATTAGAACGATTTGAGAGACGTGCCATAGGCATTCTAAAGAGCGGTAACTGTGCACAGCGTTACAGGCTTGCCGCATACCCAATCAGGTGCGAGCCGAGTGGAACCAGAAACTCAAGCGATGTTCCTGCTCGGGCGTTCGGTTAATTGTGGGCAATGGATATTCGTATTAATATTTTTTTGCCTAAGCAACTGCCCCTAGGGTGATCCGCATAAGCCCACAAACGTTCAATGAATTTCAAGATCAGAATAAATAAGGTATGAAGCGCTTTGTCTGAGTTTCGTAACTGGCATATTCTTCACCGAACTTACTCGAAAGTATTTGTTCTTCACTATCAACCCTTTGCATAATAAACTGCATGGATAGATATAACAGGGCTATGGTCGTACCAAGGCTGCCGGTTAAAATATGAAACAAGCCAGCGCAGAACAAAAATCCGCCAGTGTACATGGGGTGCCTAATTACTGAATACAATCCCCTGGTGTGTAACTTTTCAGGTTCTGTAATTCGCCAGGCTTTGGACTTTATCCTTTTCAACAGGGCTGGGATGGCCGTTTCATGTGGCTGCAGTGACGAGCCGTCATCTGTATTATGCAGTTGAAATACTGCGATCGCTCTGATCGTTGGCCCTAGAATAATCAAGGCTATGGCAATGTAATTCATTTGTTTATTTATTATTTGTTGCGATGATGTTTATTGGCTTGTATGTCCCAGAAATATTTCTTTCAAACTTGGCAGAATCGTTGGAATGGCTTTTACACGCAGTGCAGTGTGTAAAAATGAATCTATTCGGCCAGAAGGAAGTTTGAATCGGAAAAATAAAGGCCTTTTTTAACAAGGCGGAATGTACTGAACGCCTAAAAACGAGTCTATCACGAGGATGATCCATCCTCAACAAGACAGCAAAGCGAACATTTTTCAGCTGAATGTCCCCTCTATTGTCCCTTGTTTTCAGTGATTCCTTTAAAATTCCACGGTTACCCTGTAATTCTTCTCGGTGTTTAGGCAGTCGTTTCCAAAGGTATCCTATATTGATTCGTAGGTTCAGGTATTTCTTGTCCACTGCCACCATCCCGCTTGTGTAGCAAGCAGTCTGGGAAAGGCCATCGAACATTTCCCATCGATCAATCTAGTTCCAAGATCCTGTCGTGGCATGGTCTGGTTTGCAAGGCTCAAGACCCTCGGTGTTGGAAACACTCCCCGGGTTTTTTCATGGTTCGGAGAGTACTTGTTGGTGGTTTCTCTGAGATCGGCGTTCTTTGGTCCACGACTCCCGGTGTAGCCCCGGAAATATATGGGCGCTGATTGTTTCAAACGTTAGAATGAGCGGGCAGGATCTGATTTGAGCGCGATTCGTTGATCTCCAACTTGTCAGAGAGTGGTTACTCAACAGACGGCCAACCCCGATTTTTTTCAAAAATCCAAATTCATGCTGCATCGCTTCTTTGTAACTGCCGGAAAGGGACTCACTGCGCTGCTGCGGGATGAGCTTGTTGGACTTGGCCTAACTGAGGTTGTCGAAAAATCCGGCGGGGTTTACTTTGACGGCAGCCTGCAACAGGCCTACCGGGCCTGCCTGTGGTCACGGATTGGAAACCGGGTGCTACTGCAACTGGACAGTTTTCCCTGTACTACGGCGGATGCACTATACCAGGGGATCCGGCAAACGGACTGGGCCAAACACATGGAGTCTAATGGTTCATTTCTTGTTCGCTTTTTGGGTACGGACCCGGCCATTCGAAACAGCCATTTCGGAGCGCTCAGAGTAAAGGATGCCATCGTGGACCAGTTCCGGGAGTCCAGCGGCGAGCGTCCGAGTGTTTCCACGGAGAAACCGGACTTGCAGGTTTACGTTCGTCTGTTCAGGAGCAAGGTGGCCCTCTATCTGGACCTTTCCGGTGACAGCCTTCACAAGCGTGGCTACCGTTCGTGGGGGGGGCATGCCCCGCTGAAGGAAAACCTGGCCGCGGCTATCCTGATCAAAGCCAAATGGCCGTCCATTGGCGCAAAGGGTGGCGGGTTTATTGATCCGATGTGTGGTTCCGGTACCCTGCCGATCGAGGCGGCGATGATCGCAGGAGATATTGCTCCCGGCCTTCAGCGGCGGTACTTCGGTTTCCTGGGCTGGAAAGGACACGATACTGAAACCTGGGAATCATTGATCGCCGACGCGATAGCCCGCAAGCAGGCCGGTATGTCGAAAATCCCGGAAATTCGTGGATATGACACCAGCCAGGGGATTATCAAGTATGCGGTCGAAAATGTTCGTAACGCTGGACTGCAGGACTTCATTCGTATTGAAAAGTGTGGAATCAGCACCGCCGCACCGCACGGAAGCCAGAACCAGTTCGGCCTGCTGGCGGTCAATCCGCCCTACGGTGAACGGATGGGTGCTGATCAGGGACTGGAAGCCCTTTATTTCGAGTTTGGCCAGGTCCTGAAGTCACGCTTCGAAGGATGGAAGGTAGCGATGTTGGCCGGCAACGCGGAACTCGGATTCAGGATCGGGATCCGTTCCAGCCGTCCTGCCACGTTCTACAATGGGGCAATCGAATGCAGGCTGCTGCAGTTTGATGTCGTAGCGGATCGCTTTTTTGTACCGAAAAACCAAGATACTGTGCGCGAGAACAGGGAAATCGGGGGCGATTCCTTTATTGACCGTGCCAGGCACCTTGCGGCTTCCGGAGAATCTGTTGCCGAATCGCTGATCAACCGGCTGCGCAAGAATCTGCGCAACATTGGTCGGTGGGCCGACCGGCAGGGGATCGCCTGTTACCGACTTTACGATGCCGATATACCAGAGTATTCGCTTGCCATTGATCTTTACCGGGGGAAATCCTGCTGGGTGCATGTTCAGGAATACCAGGCGCCCCGTGGAATCGATCCTGCCAAGGCGGAAAGGCGGCTACTGGAAGGCCTGGCTGTTTTGCCATCAGTGCTCAAGGTCGAATGGAAGGATCTGTTCCTCAAGGTTCGTCGAGTGCAGAAAGGTGTTCAGCAATACGGCCGTAGCGAATTCCAGGGAGAATTCCATGAAGTTCGCGAAGCAAACTACCGTTTCCGTGTGAATCTCGAAGGTTATCTGGATACCGGTCTTTTCCTCGATCATCGGATCACCCGTGGTTATATCGGTCAGCATGCCAGGGGCTGCCGGTTTTTGAACCTTTTTGGTTACACCGGAAGTGCGACTGTATACGCAGCGGGGGGCGGCGCGACTGCCACGACCACCGTGGATCTTTCCAGGACTTACCTTGATTGGACCAGGAGGAATCTGGCACTCAACGAATTCGACTCGCGGCGGCACGAACTGGTACAAGCCGATGTCGTGGCCTGGCTGGATCAGGTTTCCGGGGAAACCGCAGAGCCCCGATGCTACGATCTGATCTTTGTTGACCCGCCGACCTTTTCCAACTCCAAGCGTATGGAGGGGACCTTCGATGTGCAGAGGGATCACGTGGGCCTGATTAAAAAGGTCGTTCGGCTTTTGGCTCCGGGTGGAATGCTGATCTTTTCAACCAATCACCGGAAATTCAGGTTGGAACAGAATCTCCTGCAGGACTTCAGCGTGGTCGATATCAGTCGCCGGACTCTACCCCGGGATTTCGAAAGAAATCCCAGAATTCACAGTGTTTGGGAGATCTGCCATGTTCGATCCAACCCGTGGGAAAAAGAAGGCCGCCGAGACACCTGAGGGTGTCCGGTCAGTGTCTGTGATCGCATCGGGCCGGTCTTGTGGACGCGCGGGGCTTTGAATGAAAAAACGGGTTCACGTTCTAGTTGGCGGCAGAGTGCAGGGCGTCTGTTTCAGGGTTTCTGCAAGAGAGCAGGCCATCAAGCTCGCGATTCAGGGGCTCGTTAGAAATCTTCCGGATGGACGGGTAGAGATCATCGCACAGGGGGCGCAGGCTTCGGTCGACCGCTTCGTTGAATGGTGCGAGGAAGGGCCGGAACACGCTCGTGTCGATGACCTGCAGGTCGAGAAGAAAGTTGTCGGCGAAGAATTCCAAGGCTTCTGGATCGTTGGCTGACCCGGCAACCTTGGTTGGCCGAAATGGCCATTTGAAGGTGCCAGCATTCCCGGATTTACTGCAAATATTTGGGCGGCTGG
>DBZZ01000068.1:57426-58184 GCA_002311315.1 Methylococcaceae bacterium UBA1147
GCTTTACCGAGCGGGAATGTCGAGTGCACGATCGGACGGACGGTTCCGGCTTCCAGCAGGGGCCAGACGTTGCGCCGCAATGAATTGGCAAGCGCTGCTTTTTCCGACACGGGTCTTGGCCTGAGGGTCGACCCGGTCAATGTCAGTCTGTTGAGCATGATGGGGATCAGGTTGATATCGGTCTTGGGGCCATTCTGCAGAGCGATCTGAACGAGTCGGCCGTCGGGCGCAAGACAGGAAATGTTGCGCTTGAGATAGTCCCCTGCGACGATGTCTAGGATGAGGTCGACTCCGGTCTTGTCCGTTTCCGACCGGATGATGTCGACGAAATCATGGGTGTTGTAATTGATTGCCACCTTTGCGCCGATATCGCGGCAGAACGCACATTTTTCATCGCTGCCAGCCGTGGTAAAAACCGTGGCACCGAATCGTGATGCCAACTGGATCGCAGTGGTCCCGATTCCACTGGTGCCGCCGTGTACCAGGAACCGTTCACCCGCACGCAATAGCCCGCGCTCGAAGACATTGTTCCATACAGTAAAGTACGTTTCCGGGAGTGCTGCTGCAACAACAGTATCCATGCCGCTGGGAACCGGCAGGCACAGGGCGGCTGGCGCCAAGCAGTATTCGGCGTAACCGCCCCCGGTCAGTAGAGCGCAGACCTGGTCTCCAGCGGCAACATTTCCCACCTCGGCTCCGCACTCGACAATGGTTCCGGAAACTTCCAACCCCGGGATCTCGGATGCACCGGGTGGAGG
>DBZZ01000068.1:58362-62481 GCA_002311315.1 Methylococcaceae bacterium UBA1147
GTTTCTTTCCGGAGGGTGATGCGAAGGTTGGTCGATCTGGCGCGTTTTGCGTGGGCAAGGGTATTCCTGTTGGCCAGTACGGTCAACCGCCGAAATGACTCTTCTTCAGATCGTCATGCATGATGTGATATCGGTTCATCGGCATGGATGAATGGTCGGACTCAAGGATGTTTTTGCCTTCGTACCCTGCCAATTGGAATCCCTGCCCGGCATTCAGCCTGGAGTTGAAGACAGGATGCCAAAGGAGAAAACGGGCCGGTTGGTTTTGCACTGGGCTAGCGTTCCGGGGGTGGTGGAAATTCCCAAGATCCCTGATGAACCGATTATTCTCCCCGCTCAATCGGGTCAGGGTAGCTGGTGACGGTGATGCTTTTTAGTGTTTGTGATGGCAGGGTTGACTGGACCCTTAATAACGACTGCGTTTGAACACGCGGATCTGTACGACCCATGCTCTGAATGTATTCCGGGGTCAGCAGGTTTCCTTGACTACCCGGTAGACTGAGGCCGTCAACCGATCCAGATCATTGTCTTCAATCACGAACGGCGGCATCAGGTAGACCAGTTTTCCAAAGGGTCGCACCCATACGCCGTCACTGATGAATTCCCGGGTGATGGTTGCCATGTCTACCGGGTGGGTCAATTCTACGACCCCAATGGCACCCAGTACACGCACGTCAGTGACATTGGCCAGGCGTGAACAGGGTTGCAGACCGCTTTTTAGTCCTGATTCGATTTGCCGTACCCGTTTTTGCCAGTCCGAAGCCTGCAGGAGGTCAATGCTGGCGACACCCAGGGCGCAGGCCAGTGGATTGGCCATGAAGGTGGGGCCATGCATGAAAACACCCGGGTGTCCATTGTCGATCGTAGTGGCGATATGCCGTGTACAGAGGGTGGCCGCGAGTGACAGGTAGCCGCCAGTAAGAGCCTTTCCGAGGCACATGATGTCCGGAGCAATGCCGGCGTGTTCACAAGCAAAAAATTTTCCGGTCCGGCCAAAACCTGTCGCGATTTCGTCCAGGATCAGCAAAACTTTGTATTCATCGCACAGTTGCCTGATCTGCGTGAGGATTCCGGGCGAATAGAAACGCATGCCGCCCGCGCCCTGGACAATCGGTTCAATGATAAGGCCGGCAATCTGGTGGTGGTGTTTATCCAGAAGCTGACGGATTTCGTCGGTATCTTTAGGACCTGCGGGTTCGGTAAATCTGCGGGTCGGCCCGCCGGCAAAATAATGTTTCGGTAGAATTTCTTGGAACAGGCTGTGCATGCCATTAATCGGGTCGCAAACGGACATGGCTCCCAATGTGTCACCGTGGTAGCCGTTTTCCATTGCAAGGAAACGCTGTTTTTCAGGAACTCCGCGTGCGTTCCAGTACTGTAACCCCATTTTCATGGCGACCTCGACTGAAACCGAACCCGAATCGGTAAAAAAGACGCATTGCATCGGGTCTGGGGTCAGTTCGACCAGTTTTTTTGCAAGCCTTGCTGCCGGATCGTGCGTGAGGCCACCGAACATGATGTGAGCCATGGACCGTGCTTGTTTGGCCAGTGCACGGTTCATTGATGGATGGTTGTAACCGTGGATTGCGCACCACCAAGAAGACATTCCGTCGATCAGTTCCTCGCCTGTGGCCAGTTTGATGATCACCCCCGATGCAGAGGAAACTGGGTATACCGGCATATCCGATTCCATTTTGCTGTAGGGATGCCAGATATGCCGGCGGTCGGTTTGAAGGATTTCTTCCGGGGTCATCAGGAGTTGAAAACGATCATCAGTGCGTGGAACCAGCCAAGCCGGTTGGTGTTGAAGATTGACCGGTGCCAGATCTACGGCACCTGCTGAGAACGGCTTGGGTTTGTTTTGATTTTGGTGGGAATATGGACGTATATTAGTCTGACATCATTACCGAGACTGGACAAATCAGTCGTTACTTCCATCACAATTCGAAGGAGAGGTCGCAATGGGTAAGTACATGTTATTTTCAAACCTGCTGGTAGTGTTGGTACTGGGGTTAGCCCCTCCTAACGCATGGAGTTATGGCGGCGGCGGATCCCAGTCAACGTCATGCAAAAAACCTTCGTTCAAGGATATGACACCGGTCAAAGGTACGGTGGTGTCGCCTGGCGCCCGATTTTCTTTCACGGCGTCATCGAATACAAACCCGAGGTCGATCAAGGTCGTGGTCAAGGGAAATGAGGTTGAATTGAGTGTCGAAAAAAACGGTTCCATCAATGTTTCAGGGAACTTGCCGTCATCGATCAAGGGTGGTTATGCGCGGGTAAATATTTCCGCAAGCAGTTCCCCCAGTTCCTGCATGGGCAAGGATGGATGGCTTCTCAAACTTGCTGAACAGTGAGGGCTAACGTCCAGTCTGCTATCACTCTGGTGCTTCATCGGAGGTGGTGAACGACTCCGGGGCGCTTGTTGGGACTGGCCGGGGCGGTGATCTTCATCGTTGGTGGTTGCTGGAAGTGACCAGGCCAACGTGGCTCCTAAAAAATTGCCGGTCGATCAGCGGACTCCCCATTCTATAGATCCTGGCCCGTATGCTCCGGCTGAGCAATGGATAACGAGGATTTTCCGGGTCTCGTGATTTTCGAATGTTCTTCTGGTCGTACACTGGGGTGAAGGCGTGCCGGTATACCAGATTTGTAGACGGCATCTGCTTCAGCAAGATCCTGTGTGGTTTGTACCACCAAGGCCATGGTGCGGCAGGTTTTCCAGCAAACGCGGGATCGAGATTCAATTGGTTCTGACGGTTTACCTTCTAATCGTTTCGAATCCCCAGAGCGACTTCTTCAACATCGTGATGATCATCAATCCGGAAACCACGCATTTCCAGTACGCCCTTTGTATTCAGTGAAATGATGATTTGGAGAGTGTCCGGGTAATTTGCCTGATCGAGATCGATTGCTGAGGGCTTTGCGGGTGCACTTGGGTGCGAGTGGCAGATGGCAAACAGTTTCTCGCCTTTTCTCCGCATTTTTCTCATTGCTTCGATCTGTTCCTCCGGTTTCATCAGGAATCGTTTGCAAGGGGACTCCGCGATGTTTTCTACCGGGTAGTACGAACTGGGCTGGCCCTCCCGCGCGCCGACCAGGCCACAGACCTCGACATCCGGTGATTTCTGCGCCTGGTTCAATATCTGATTAACAAGCGGCCGAGGGAAAATGACTTCTTCTTTCATGATTGGTCGGTGAGTTTTCTGTTTCAGTTTGAGTCCAGCCACCTGGACAGGGTCATTCTGGGGTGGCCCTGCAAATCTTTTCGGCGAGAGATCTGCTGGTAGCCATAGGCGGCAAGCAGTCGCTCAAGCGAAGGTCCCTGGTCGAATCCATGCTCCAGCAGAAGGAATCCCCCGCTTTTCAGCCTGGCTCGCGCCTGATTGGCAATGGTTCCAAGTGCGTCCAGTCCCCGCGGCCCGGAGCGCAGGGCAATCTCAGGCTCGTAGAGCAGGTCTCCGCTATCCAGATACGGGTCGTTATCAGCGATGTAAGGAGGATTGCTAACGATCAGGTCGAAATTTCCCCCAGCTACCAGCCTGAACCAGTCGCTCTCGATGAAGCAGATGTTGTTCAGGCCAAATTTTCTTGCATTGCCCTGGGCGATACGGATCGCCTCAAGACTGATGTCGGTACAGAGCACTTGGCTTTGCGGCCGTTCCCATGCAATCGCAACGCCGACAATTCCACTACCCGTGCCGAGGTCCAGGACCGAGATCTGCTGATCAACAGGGAATAGCTCGAGTGCGCTTTCGACCAGCAGTTCCGTTTCCGGCCGGGGGATCAGCACCGCTGGGCTAACATTGAAATCCATCGACCAGAATTCTCGGGTCCCGGTAAGGTACGCAATCGGGCATCCATTGCGCCGCTGGGCCACAAGTTTGCAGTATGAGTCCAGTTGGGTGGGGGAAAGCGTCCTATCGGGCCAAGTGCGAAGAAAGGCCCTTGATTCACCCAGCAGATGAACCAGTAATACCTCTGCCTCTAGGCGGGAAGAATCTGATATTGACGCCAGTTTTCTGGCGGCTGCCTCGACAGCCCTAGAGAGGGTCGTTGCAGCCTGTGTGTCGCCTGTAGAGTCGATCAGAAAAAGATCCATTGGGTCAGGTCTTTCAG
>DBZZ01000069.1 GCA_002311315.1 Methylococcaceae bacterium UBA1147
GACAAGATCGCGTGAATATGGAGAGCTGTTCGCTTTCTCTGGAAAACGTTCGCTGGCCTTATTCAGCGGCGGTTGGGGAGGGCTGAGGTGTCTTCAGAGCAGAGGCTGCAGGATTGTCGAAGAAATCAAGAATGGTGGAGTTGATCCCCGGCCATTTGCCATGCGCGCCGTCGCCCTCGCAGTACCAGGTGCGGGTACCCGAGGCGCAGTCGGAGTAGGCCTGACATCCGTCTTGGCCCAATGCCTCTGCTTTGGCCGAACACTGGTTGCAGGCAGCCCACCATTCGACGGTTTCTTTTCCGTACCCGGGGAATAGGCTGTCCTCCCTGCTGTGCATGATCAATACCGAAAGCGGGTCGGGGCACGAATACTCGGCGAGGTCGCTACCGCGGATTCCCGTAGCGCTCGGAGCAATGCCTCCCGGTAGATGCCTTGTTTCCTGAAGAAAGGCCAGCCCCATTGCTGCGGTCCCGCCATCCGAATGGCCGGTGAGGTAGATTCGTTGATCGTCGATGCACCAGTTGGCCGCAACCTGTTTCGGTATTTCGGCCATACGGGGCAGGGTGGAAGGTGACATTTGTTCGTGATCGGAGTAGGTGATGACGTAGCCGGCGCTTGTGGCCGCCAGAGTCAGGCCGGTCATCCGTTCGGTTCCGAAGCGGCTTCTGCCGGCCGGGGCATAGACCATGATCATGGGGTGGGCAATGGTGGCATCGTAATTGGCCGGGGTACGGACACTGAAATTGAGTCCGTTTGCGCTGACTTTATTATTGCTGACGCCGGGTTTTCCGGACCGGCTGCCTTCTTTGCATGCACCTGCGGCCAGGCTTGCGGCCGTGTAGTCGAAGGTTCCGATCTGTACCGGATCGGGTTCACAGCCGGCCAGCAGGATGCCGGCTATTGCTGCGACCGGCACTGCTGCACAAGGACGGCAAAATATTCGAAATTTCGCGAACTGCGTCGGTTGGCTATTCGCTTCCGAATGGCGCTGGTTTTGATCAGACTCGTTCATTAACGAGTTTCACGAGCCGGATCGTTGCTCCAGTATCTCAACGGCCGGAAGCTTCTTCCCTTCTAGGTATTCCAGGAAGGCGCCGCCGCCCGTGGAACTGTAAGAAACTCGTTCTCCAATGTCATATTGATCGATTGCCGCAAGCGTATCACCGCCTCCGGCGATCGAAAAGGCCCGGCTTTCAGCGATGGCCTGGGCGACTGCCCGGGTGCCTTGGCCGAACTGTTCGATTTCGAATACCCCAACTGGCCCGTTCCAGACGACGGTACCGGCGGAGAGAATCATTTCCCTGTAGCGCGACGCTGTTTTTGGACCGATATCAAGGATTATGTCGTTTTCCGCCACCTCGGAGACTTTCTTGATGACAGCCTCTGCCCGCGATGAAAACTCGGTTGCGCAAACAACGTCTTCAGGAATCGGAATTTCAGTCCCGCGCGATCTGGCCCGTTCGATCAGCCGTTTTGCTTCGTCAATCAGGGCGGTTTCGGCCAGAGACTTGCCTACCGGAAACCCTGCTGCAGCGATAAAGGTGTTTGCGATGCCTCCTCCAACGATGAGCTGGTCGACTCTGTCCGACAGCGATTCGAGCACCGTGAGCTTGGTTGAAACCTTGGAACCGCCCACGATCGCCAGCACCGGTTTTGCCGGGTTGCTGAGGGCTTTGCCAAGTGCTTCCAGTTCCCGTGACAGGAGAGGTCCTGCGCACACGATCGGGGCGAACTCTGCTACGCCATATGTTGATGCCTGCGCACGGTGAGCGGTACCGAAGGCGTCCATAACGTAGATGTCGCAGAGGGCGGCCATCTGCCTTGAGAGTCCCTCTTCGTTCTTTTTCTCTCCAGTATTAAAACGCACATTTTCACAAAGAACGACTTCGCCGTTGGCGACGTCGAAGCCGTCGAGCCAGTCCTTGATCAGGCGGACAGGATGTCCGAGAAATTCGCTCAGTCGGGTGGCAACAGGTTGAAGCGAAAACTGCTCGTCGTATTTGCCCTCGGTCGGTCTTCCAAGGTGCGACATCAGCATAACCCGGGCTCCCGCGTCCAAGGCAAAGTGGATAGTTGGCAGGCTGGCTCGGATGCGTTTGTCGCTGGTGACCGCACCATCCTTCACCGGTACGTTCAGGTCCTGGCGGATCAGAACGCGCTGCCCGTTCAGGTCCAGGTCTGTCATGTACTCAATAGGCATTGAAAGCTCCTTTGTTTGAATTTGTTTCCGGGTGCCGGGGCTTAGTCATTACCTCGAGTCGGTTGGAATGCAGGGCTGGTGCAGCAGAATTAGGGACTGACGACGGGTATTCCCTCGCTCGGTCAATCTCGTTTTAGTCTGTCTTCCATTTCAGTGAGCAGCCAATACTGGGAATTTGCTGCTCAGGGCCGTTGCCGGTCATCGACACCTGTTTCATGGCTTCGAAGAGATCCCGTCGGCTGTCGTCGGCATCCCGGTTCGTGCCGCTGGCATCGAGGCGGCCGCGGTATTGGAGTTCCAGGTTGCTGTTGTAACCAAAGAAATCCGGCGTGCAGATTGCTCCGTAGGTCCGGGCGACCTGCTGAGATTCGTCGAACAGGTAGGGAAAGGGAAAATTGAACCGCTCTGCGATCGCTTTCATGTTTTCCAGCGAATCGTCTGCATAGGTCGAAACGTCGTTGGACATGATGGCTACCGACTCGATGCCATGTTGTTGCAGCTCACGGGTGTCCCTGACCAGCCGTTCCTGGATGGCTTTCACGTAGGGGCAGTGATTGCAGATGAACATGACAAGCAGCCCGTTCTTACCCTTGCAGCTGTCTAGCGAATGGACCACGCCGTTGATGTCGGGAAGGGTGAAATCGATGGCCGGCCGGCCAAAGTCACAGATCGGAGTTTCCATGAGTGCCATTCTGAATACCTCGTCTAGTTGAGTCCCGAATCCTGGTTCGGGCAGCTTTGATGGAGCGATGTTGTTCCGGACACAAGGCCCTACCGGTTAGGGTTGTTTTGACTAGTTTCTGAAAGAAAACCCCAGCAATACAAGGCCGGACAGCCCACATCCTATTGCAACAATCGGGATGGACGCAGCGTCTTCGGTCAGGTAGCCGGAAAGACCGGTCAGAACTGACGCGCTGACGATGAAGGCCGCACCTGCCATTGCCTGGATCGTCCGTCGGTTGTTGCGGGACATCTGCATCTGGATTTCCTCCATCTGGCGGTTTCCCAGGCTCACCTGAAGTTGCCCCTTTGCGGCATTGTGCAGCAGACGGTAGGCTAATTCTGGAATTTCGGGTATCTGCCGAGCCCACTTCGGGGCCTGCTTTTTCACATGGTTGAAGGCGGCCTTGGGCCCAACCTGGTCGGCGAACCACTTTTCCAGGTATGGTTTTGCTGTTTTCCAGAGGTCGAGACCGGGATAGAGTTCGCGTCCCAGGCCTTCGATGTTGAGCAGGGTTTTTTGGAACAGTACCAACTGCGGCTGTACCTCGGCGTCGAATCGTCTCGCGGTCTGGAACAGGCGCAACAAAAGGTGCCCATAGGAGATTTCGCTGATCGGCTTTTCGAAGATCGGTTCGCAGACCGCGCGAATCGCCGATTCGAGTTGATCGATACGGGAATCACGGCCGATCCATCCCGATTCGATGTGCAGTTCGGCAACTCGGCGGTAATCGCGGTTGAAAAACGCCAGCAGGTTGGAAGCCAGGTAGTGCTGATCCTCATCCGTCAGTGATCCAACGATGCCGAAGTCGACCGCGATGTAGCTGGATTCCGGTGTCGCGAAGATGTTTCCGGGATGCATGTCTGCATGGAAGAAGTTGTCGCGCAGTACCTGGGTGAAGAAAATTTCCACGCCGCGTTCGGCAAGCAGGCGGAAATCCACGCCTTCTTCCCTCAGTCGCTCGATGTTTTTGATCGGAATCCCGTGGATGCGCTCCATCACGAGCACCCGCTGGCGGGTCCAGTCCCAGTGCACTAGGGGAATATAGAGGATTTTCGAGTTTTCGAAATTCCTTCTGAGTTCCGAGGCGTTTGCTCCTTCGCGCACCAGGTCCAGTTCGTCCAGTATTGTTCTCTCGAACTCGGCAACTAATTCGACAGGCCGGAGGCGTTTGGCTTCCTTCCGGAAAAGTTCTGCCATTCGAGCCAGCTGGTAGAGCATGGCAATATCCTGACGAATCCGTTTTTCGACACCGGGGCGAAGAACTTTGATCACGACTTCCTGTCCGTCCGGCAAGTGTGCCGTATGAACCTGTGCCACTGAGGCGGATGCAAGCGGTGTTTCGTCAAAAGCCGAAAAGCTTTCTTCTATTGATTTCCCGAGTTCTTTCTCGATGATCTTGCGGGCGTCGGATCCTGCAAAAGGAGGAACGTCATCCTGTAGTTTCGCCAGTTCGTCGGCGATGTCTTCGGGAAGCAGATCTCTTCGGGTTGACAATGCCTGGCCGAACTTTATAAAGATGGGGCCGAGTTCTTCCAGCGTGCGCCGGATCCGGACGCCCATGGACCCATGGGTTCTCCTGGCTAAGGTGCCGGGAGAAAGGAAGGCCAGGTAACGCATGCCGCGAAACAGAGAAGTTCTGAAAATTAGTTCATCAAGGCCGTGCTTGGTGAGAACCCGGTTGATACTAAAAAGTCGAATGAGAAGTTTGGGAGACATGGGACGGCAGGTTGTTCAGGTGTTCCTTTCCAGATGATTCGGATGGCCTAGTCGTCTTCTTGCAGCCGGTCAGCCAGGCGCCTCACGCGCATCTCCAATCGGTCGGTTGCCGCACGGACCGAATCGACGTCCGTGTACAGGTGTTCACATTCCAGAGGGGTTGGCAACTGGCGGATTTCTTCCTGGAGGAATTCCTTGGTATCAAGGATGAGGGAATGCTTCGATTCCTTGGACCATTTGCGTGTTGTGCGCATCAGATTGCCGATCTGGTGGGCAAGGATATCACCGGTGAATTTCGAAAGGTGCTCCTCCCAGTCGATGTCCAGTTTTCCGAACAGCTCCTGGAACCTTTTTCCGGTTTCGATATCCCCTTCGAGGGTGATTTTGCCGCTGAACAGAACACCGATCGGGTTTTGACTCAGGCCGATCTCGGCAAAGGCCAGCAGCGAACCGCTTAAGGTGGTGTCGGGTGTTCCCTGGAACTGATCCAGTAACTGGATACGATCATCGGACGGACAAAGGAAGAACGTCCAGTCTGGACCTTCGATCCGGATCGCGATCACTTTTCCGCTGACCGGTTGTAAAAGGCGTGGTGCGTCCTGGTCCAGTTGAATGAACCGGGTGATGGCGGCTTCCAGAGTGGACAGGAAGACAGAGCGGACTAACATATTGCCGAGAATCCGCGAGTTGTCAGACCTTGTACCCGCGGTGCACCGCCACGATTCCCTGGGTCAGATTGAAATACTCGCTGAGTTCGAATCCGGCGTTTTCCATCATTTCCTTGAGCTTGTCCTGTTCTGGGTGCATGCGAATCGATTCTGCCAGGTAGCGATAACTGTCCGCGTCACCGGCGAAGATCTTACCAATGGTTGGCAACAGTCTGAAGGAATAGGCATCGTACAGTTTTTTGACCAGTTTTGCCTTTGGGTGAGAAAACTCCAGAATGATGCAGCGGCCCCCGGGTTTCAGTATACGGTGCATAGAGCGAAGCGCGGCATCCTTGTCAGTCACGTTACGCAGCCCGAAAGCGATGCAGACGCAGTCGAAACTGTTGTCCTTGAAAGGCAGTGATTCCGCATTGACCTGGGTGTATGAAATATTGGACACCAGCCCCCGGTCGATCAGTCGATCCCTGCCGACTTCCAGCATGGATCGGTTAATGTCGGCCAGAATTACAGAGCCGGTTGGACGCACTCTTTTGTCGAAAAGAATGGTCAGGTCCCCTGTTCCGCCGGCCAGGTCCAGTACCTGGTCTCCCTGGCGGACATTGGAGAGAGTGATTGCGATTCGTTTCCAGATCCGGTGTATGCCCAGAGACATCAGGTCGTTCATGAGGTCGTATTTGCCGGCTACCGAGTCGAAGACTTCCCTGACCATGCCGACCTTTTCGGTCGCACCGACCTGGCGGTATCCGAAATGCGTTGTTTTTTCTGTCATGTTCCTGATTTTACGCTCTAAGTGATCTGCGTGGTTGCGTGGGGTCTCGAATTCGACGTCGCTCTAACCCGGTTGAGTAGACCGAGTGTAGCGGTCATTGAACGCCTGCGCCGTAGGCCAGGGGTTCATTGTTTGGCGGTGGTTTGTTTGCCCGCGTTCCGCCTGTCCGGATGCCGATGGGTTTTGCTCTGCCCCCGACTTCGCTTTTACAGGATATAGCGGCTCAGGTCCTCATCGGCAGCCAGTTCGGCAAGATGACTCTGGACGTATTCCTTGTCGATGATGAAGGACTGTCCGTTGCGGTCGGCTGCTTCGTAGGACAGGTCCTCCAGCAGGCGTTCAAGAACCGTATGCAGCCGCCTTGCCCCAATGTTTTCGGTGGTTTCATTCACCTGCCAAGCAACTTCTGCAATGGTCTGGATACCGTCTTCCGAAAAGTCCAGGGAAACCCCTTCCGTTCCAAGCAGAGCGGTGTATTGTTCGGTCAGCGAGGCATCTGGTTCGGTCAGAATACGGACGAAATCTTCGGCAGTCAGGGCGCTCAGTTCCACCCGTATCGGAAAACGTCCCTGCAGTTCTGGTATGAGATCGGATGGCTTGGACATGTGAAAGGCGCCTGAAGCGATGAACAGGATGTGATCTGTCTTTACCATCCCGAACTTGGTGCTGATCGTGCAACCTTCGACCAGTGGCAGTAGGTCTCTTTGCACACCTTCCCTGGATACGTCGGGCCCGCCGTAATCCGACCGTTTGCAGACCTTGTCGATTTCATCCAGGAACACGATCCCGTTCTGTTCGACCGCCTCGACCGCCCGCACCTTGACATCTTCTTCGTTGACCATGCGCCCGGCTTCTTCCTCGGTGAGAACTTTCAAGGCATCCTTGATCCGCAGCTTGCGGGTCCGTGTTTTGTTCGGAGAAATATTCTGGAACATGTTCTGAAGCTGGCTGGTCATTTCTTCCATGCCAGGAGGTGCCATGATTTCCACGCCCATGGAGGAACCGCTGACTTCGACTTCGATTTCCTTCTGGTCGAGGTCACCTTCGCGCAATTTCTTGCGAAATTTTTGCCGTGCGGCTGATTCGGTATCGCTCCAGTCGCTGGAGCCCTGGGCGGCCGGTAGCAGGATATCGAGTATGGTCTCCTCGGCGGCGTCTTCAGCTCTGCGGCGCACCTTCTCCATCTCCGCTTCGCGGATCATCTTGATCGATGAATCGATCAAGTCACGAATGATCGATTCAACGTCACGCCCGACGTAGCCGACTTCGGTAAACTTCGTGGCCTCTATCTTGATGAAGGGGGCGTCGGCCAGTCGGGCCAGCCGGCGTGCGATTTCAGTTTTCCCGACCCCGGTTGGACCGATCATCAGGATGTTCTTTGGAGTGATTTCGTCCTTCAGGTCTTTGGCCACCTGGCGTCGACGCCAGCGGTTTCGCATGGCGATGGCCACAGATCGTTTGGCCCCTGATTGACCGATGATATGCCTGTCGAGTTCATGGACAATTTCTTTGGGAGTCATAGGGTTCATTGTTTTTCGCAATCGAGTTCTTCTATGGTGAGATTGTGATTCGTGTAGACACAGATATCGCCTGCGATATTCAGAGCTTTTTCGACAATGTCACGCGCCGGAAGGTCCGAATTTTCAAGCAGGGCCGTTGCCGCGGCCTGGGCAAACGGGCCACCAGACCCGATTGCAATCAGGTCGTTGACGGGTTCGATGACATCCCCTGTACCCGAGATGATCAGTGAGGAGTGGCTGTCGGCAATGGCCAACAGGGCTTCAAGCCTGCGCAACGCACGGTCCGTTCTCCAGTCCTTGGCCAGTTCGACGGCTGAGCGGACGAGATTGCCGTGGTGTTTTTCCAGTTTGCCCTCGAAATGCTCGAACAGGGTGAAGGCGTCTGCCGTTGCCCCGGCAAAGCCGGCAAGAACTCGGTCGTGAAAAAGCCACCGGACCTTACGGGCGTTTCCCTTCATGATGGTGTTCCCCATCGATACCTGACCGTCACCGCCGATGATGACCTTGCCGTTCCGCCTTACCGAAACGATGGTTGTGCCGTGAAATGTTTCCACTGGTCTGTTGTCTTTAAAAAGTGCGAATTTTACACTATTTGGTCGGATCCCGATATTTGTTCCACGATCTTGTGGTTATAGTCGATGCCAGTATTCGCATCCCGCATCTCGGGGATCGGGCTGTGGTAGGCTGAACCCTTCTGATCCGACGATTCTCGGGGCTTTCGCATGGAGCCACTGGCAGAGATTACCGCCACAATTTCCCTGGCCATGGGTGTTGCCTGGGCCAGTGGTATCAATCTCTACGCCACGGTGCTGATGCTCGGAATTCTGGCAAACACCGGAAACATTGTTTTGCCCGCCGATCTGCAGCTTGTTGCGGCGCCGATGGTCATGGCTGCCGCAGGGTTCATGTACCTGGCAGAGTTTTTTGCCGACAAGATGCCTGGAATCGATACCGGATGGGATGCCATTCACACCTTTATCCGCATTCCCTCCGGGGCACTTCTGGCGGCTGGCGCGGTCGGTGAGGTCAGTGCGGCGGCACAGCTTGCCGCGGCGCTGATTGGGGGTTCTATCAGCGCCGGAACCCATGCCACAAAGGCGGGCTCGAGAGCGTTGATCAATACTTCTCCGGAACCTTTCTCGAACTGGGCGGCTTCGGTCAGCGAAGACATTCTGGTCATTGGGGGATTGTGGGCTGCATTACACTATCCTGTTCTGTTTCTATTGCTGCTGGCCGCCTTCCTGCTGGCGATCATCTGGTTGTTGCCAAAGCTGTGGCAGGGCGTTCGGAAAATGTTTCACATCCTGGGCCGGATTCTGGGAAACAAGGACCAGGCTTCTGGCCCCGACCAACTGGAATAGGGTGCTGCGTTTTGCTTGACTAAAGTCGCCGGATCGCGGTTTAATACCGGCTCCGCATGACCCCCCTATGTATGGCCAGGTAGCTCAGTCGGTAGAGCAGAGGACTGAAAATCCTCGTGTCGGGCGTTCGATTCACCCCCTGGCCACCATAATTCTCGGTGTTTTTTCA
>DBZZ01000085.1:0-124 GCA_002311315.1 Methylococcaceae bacterium UBA1147
GGGTTGAAAATGATCGCCTCAACGGGGCAGGCATGCAGGCACCAGGCTTCCGCGCACTGGGTGCAGGTGTAGGGTGCGAAGCGGCCCTCGTCGTGAAAGGTAAAGACCTTGATCCTGGATTTCG
>DBZZ01000085.1:169-3696 GCA_002311315.1 Methylococcaceae bacterium UBA1147
GACTTTGCCGGGTTGAATACGCCTTCGTTCTCAAATGAACAGGCCATCTCGCATTGCAGGCAGCCGGTGCATTTCTCCGGCTCGATTTGAAGCGACTTCAGCATAGAATGACCTTATTTCAGCGGATAAATACACGGACTTCTACCACAAAAAGCAGTACATAGCCAGATCCTAAAATCCGGCCTGGGCAACATGGAATCCGGGACAAAGAAACCCTTTTCCCTGGTCCAGGGACTGACCCATGAAATCCTACGATACTATTGTTATAGACTATATTTTACCCTGTAAAATATTATGCTGTGAAATAAGCGTTAACTATCGATTGATAGACAAGGCCTATTATTCAAGGAGCTGTTTTCTTTCCAACGCCGACAGCAGGTCTACTCATGCTGGAAAGAAAGCCGGTCCGATCGCTGGTTGTTACCCCCTGATTAGAGTTCGTGGCGATCTTCCGGATGCATTCCCGTCCAGGGCTGGTAGAGATCTTGGGCCTCGATGCCGAAGAAACCGAGTATCCGACCCACGCTCTCGTCGATCAACTGGTCTAGGGTTTTCTTTCCGCCGTAGAACGCGGGCAACGGCGGAAAGATGATCCCGCTCATTTCGGTGACCGAAGCCATGTTGCGGATATGAATCAGGCTTAGCGGCGTCTCCCGCGGCACCAGGACCAACCTGCGCCGTTCCTTCAGTGTCACGTCGGCGGCACGGGAAATGAGGTTGTCGGAAAAACCGTGGGCAACGGACGAAAGGGTCTTCATCGAGCACGGAGCAATGATCATTCCCTCTGTCTTCAGACCACCGCTGGCAATGGTCGCAGCCAGATCGTTCACATCGTAGACGCAATCGGCCAGCGCATGGACCTCACGGCGTTTCATGTTCAGTTCGTGCTGGAGGTTCAGCGCGCCGGCCGACGAAACCACCAGGTGTGTCGTCCAGCCCTCGAGACCGAACAGGTAGCGCAGCAGGCGAACCCCGTAGACCGCGCCGGTCGCGCCGGTGATGCCGATAATCAGCTGCCGGTTTGTGTTCATCGAACCACCCTCCCAAGCATCTCGCCGGTCGCGCGGACCAGCGCATCGACCATTTCTTCGCCGCGCGCGATGTGACCGGCATTTGGCAGCACCTCCAACCGCGATTCCGGCAGCGCCCGATTTAGAGTGTACCCAGCCTCGACCGGGCAAACCAGATCGTAACGGCCGTGCAGCAAGATGATCGGTATGCCACAGATGTTCAGGCAATCTTCAAGCAGCTGGTTCTCCCTCAGAAAATAGGAGTTCACCGCATAATGCATCTCCACCCGGACCTTGCCCACCAGATCGGAGGCTGAAGCCTCAGTCTCAGGCGAGGAAAAATCCGAACCCAGCGAGACCCGCCGCCCCCAGGCGTCCCATTCTCGGGCAACCCGCCTGCGGGCGAGTTCATCGTTGCCATCGATTCGCCGGTGCAAGGCACCGAGCAGATCTTGACGCTCTTCCTCGGTCACGCACTGGAGTAGGCGCTGCCATTGCTCGGGATAGACCCGGTTGGCTCCATGACCAAGGAACCAGTCGAGGTCCTGCGGACGAGCCAGGAAACTTCCCCTGAGCACCAGTCCGCACACCCGGTCGAGGTAACGGCTGGCATAAAGCAGTGCCAACGCAGCTCCCCACGAACCGCCGAAGAGTAACCAGCGATCAATGTCCAGTTGCCTACGGATGGACTCCATATCCTCAACAAGGTCCTGGGTGGTATTGACGCAGATCTCGCCTCGGGGTGTTGAACGCCCCGCCCCGCGCTGGTCGAAAAGAACGATCCGATATTTTTCAGGGTCAAAAAAGCGCCGGTGATCGGGCCTGCACCCGGATGCCGGTCCGCCGTGCAGGAAAACCACCGGCAGTCCCATTCGGTTGCCGCATTCCTCGACGTACAGAGAATGCACGGAATCGACCTTGAGCTGGTAGGTGGCGTAGGGTTCCAGAGGCGGGAAAAGGGTTTTCATCTAAAATCCGAATACAGGATAGGCGATTGGTTGAAAATCCCCGGCGAGGAATGAAGCAAAAACCGTCAAAATGTGTGGAACATCTCATTCTGACCGATCAGGCAACCGGTGTACAAACTATCCCGCGAGACCCGACAAGGCACTGAAACGCACCAGTCCCTCAAAACAAAAAAGCCCCTCGGCCAAGGCCGAAGGGCTTTTTGCTAAACGAGGTTCCAGGTAACCCTAGTATGAGAACCCGACGGTACCACCGATTTCGTATCCAGAAAGCCGCGATCCGTCCAGTTGACCATCAGAGACCATATTGTAAAGGCCTGAAAACCCAACCGAGATATTTTTAAACACGGTTAAGTCGGCTCCAGCGCCAAACTGAACGCCCGGCGCTATATAAGTAACGCCATCAGATGGCGGAGATTGCACGTTGAGCGTAAAACCACCCGGAATGAGCCAAGGTTGAAAACCGAAAAAAGCGTCTTTCAACCCATTAAACCTGATTTTCGGTGACGCTGAGATCTTTATTTGTGTCACCGCAACGGTATTCGAGCAGCTTCCATACGGACCTTCCCCTAGGGGAGTACTAAGCACGCCTCCAGCGGAACACAGGACAGTGCCGTTGGTCGCATCGTTGGCGGCTGTCCCCAGCGGTGCTCTGGGGAGATTTTTTTGACCATGATCACTGTAATTGATCGTGATTTCACCCATAAACCAGGTATTATCCATCAACCCAAACAAGTCCCGACTTAAACCATGTTCGATCCCGGCACCAAAATACCAGCCTTCCTCATCCCCGCCCTCGGGGTTTAGTGTCAAGGCCCCTGATGTATCAAAACTCGCATCAACTAAAATTTCGCCGGCACGAGAGTCGTTGTTGTTCTGCCAACCCGATCTGAAAAAGATCCGACCAAAAGGCATGTCGGCCGTTTCCACAGCGCCCACTCGCTCTTCCAGCGAATCGAAGCGGCCACTCTGGCTTCTTGCAGAACGAACCACTTCCAGTTCACTGCGCATCATGCGCAGGCTGTCTTCCATCTGTAAAATTCTTAATTCCATCTCGGTCGGTTCCGCGGCCATGACCTGCGGAGCAAAAAGACCGGCTACTCCAATCACACCGCCGGCAGCTACTGCCGTTAGGCGTTGTTTAATCTTATTCACTATGACTCCTCCCCTGTATAAAGATATCTTAACCAGTGTTGCCACCGTTCAGTGTCGTAAATCCACAACAACTTTTTTCTTAAGCGTTGTCGGATTGACAAAAAATAGATGACGACAATGCTTCACATCGGAGACTATTCGATTTTCCGATACAAATCAATACAAAACACTGTTTTTTTTCGGTAACCGGTTAAACTTGTCGCGAAACTACAACAATGAGTCCAACATGTCGATGTTTTCTGTCTTCTCGCCAACATGAATAAACCCATACTGCCGTGCAGTCAACAAGGGCGGTCCGTCACGCCAGACATCGATTTATGAACCAGACCTGCGACATGCTGGTGATCGGCGGCGGCATCATCGGTTTGTGCTGTGCCCGGGAATTTTCCACGGCCGG
>DBZZ01000085.1:3839-6497 GCA_002311315.1 Methylococcaceae bacterium UBA1147
TTGCCCTTGTGGACGCAAAGCGCCCGCCTTTACCCGGAACTGGCGCAGAACCTGACGGAAACCACCGGTATCGACCCCGAGTGGAACCGCTGCGGAATGGTGATTCTCGACCCACCGGACCCCGAAGCACTGGCCTGGTGCAACAAACAATCGATCTCGGCACAGGGCTTCGATTCAACGCAGGAATTGCCGAGCGGACTAGATATCGGCCTCTGCCCTAGACCGTCGCTGTGGCTCCCGGACATTGCCCAGATCCGAAACCCCAGACTGCTCGCAGCCCTGAAGAAAGATGTCGAACAAAAGGGTGTAACAATTTTCGAGGACCAGGAAAGCGCCACCTTGACGGTCAAAAACAACCGGGTGAGCGAGGTCAGAACCGGCGATCTCCACCTTTCCGCCGGCGAGGTGATCGTTGCCGCGGGCGCCTGGTCATCCAAAATTGCGGCAGACTTTCTACCGGTTCCACTCATCACCCCGGTCAAGGGCGAAATGATTCTCTACCAGACAAAACCGTCGCGACTGAAGTCGATCATCCTGCACAACGGCCTGTACCTGATTCCACGAAAAGACGGACTGGTCCTGGTCGGCAGCACGCTCGATCGCACCGGCTACGACAAGACACCAACACGGCAGGCGCGGCAGCAGCTTGAAGACTTTGTCCGCCGCGTTTTTCCGCCGTTGGCAAAATCCCCGGTGGTGGGTCACTGGGCCGGGCTACGGCCCGGTTCGGCGGACGGCATCCCGAGCATCGGCCGGCATCCCGGGGTTTCGAACCTCAGTTTCAACTGCGGACACTTCCGCAACGGCCTCGCGATGGCACCGGCGTCTGCACGCTTGCTGGCCGAACTACTGACCGGGGGGCAAGCGTCCACCCCCCCAGCACCCTACGCAATCACAGACAAAATTCGCTAATCACTCATCGAGACCGCAACTGGCGCACGACACCCATTCCGGGGCAGCTACCTTTTATTGTATAATCGCCCCTGCCTAGCCGGTGTAGCTCAGTTGGTAGAGCAACGCATTCGTAATGCGTAGGTCAGCAGTTCGAATCTGCTCATCGGCTCCACTCGTTATCCAGCCTCTGCCACCCAAATCACCGATGACCGACCACCAAATTTACAAGATTTCATTCATGAACCAAGACGAGGTCTACGAAGTCTACGCCCGGCACGTGTTCCAGGGAGACCTGTACGGTTTCGTTGTGGTTGAGGATTTTGTCTTCGGGGAAACCAGTTCCATCGTCATCGACCCTTCCGAGGAACGGCTCAAGTCGGAATTCTCGGGGGTCAAGCGGTCGTTCATCCCGATGCACGAGATCATCCGTATCGACCAGGTGGAAAGAAGGGGTTCGGCAAAGATCCTGCCGTTGCCCGGACCAGCCGGAAAATCATCCAGTCCGGGACGGATTCACACGCCCGACCGCAAGTAGCGCCCCCAAAAACGCACCCCTGACGACTCATCAACCTGGCCTGAACTGGATCCGTTCTATTTCACGACCTTCAGCGAAGGCCTGGAAGGTTTTGGTTTTTTGGAACCGTTGCCTGACTGTGGACCGGGCGGTAGCCGTTCGCAGTCATCGTCTTCGAACGCCATCCCTTTTCTGTTTTCCCTGGCGTAGATCGCCAGCACGGCGGTCACCGGAACCTCGACGTGCATGGGTTTGCCGCCGAAGCGCGCATCGAATTCCACTTTGCTGTTGCCCAGTCCAAGGTTCTGGACCGCTTCGGGACGGATGTTCAGGACAATGCGGCCTTCCTCGACAAACTGGCGCGGAACGACCAGATTCTCGTGTTCTGCGTTAACCAGCAGGTAGGGAGTCTGGCCGTTGTCGAGGATCCATTCGTAAAGCCCCCGGATCAGGTAGGGCCTCGGGGAAGTCATCTCAGGCCGATAGGAGCAGCCCATTCCCGGCGAAATCGCTCTCCTCTTCGCTCAGGCTTTCCCGAAACGACGGACGCCCGAAGACCCGCTTGGCGTAGGCCCTCACCGGTTCAGTCTGCTTGGACAGTTCGATCCCGTGAGACGGCAGACGCCACAACAGGGGGGCCAGCGCACAGTCGATCAGTGAAAACTCGTCGCTCATGAAGTAGGTCTTAGCGCCGAAGATGGAAACGGCCGACACCAGGCTTTCACGCAGCCTTTTCTTCGCTTTCGCGCTCTTCTTGTCACCCAACCTTTCGATTTCTTCCAGCAAGGCGTACCAGTCCTGCTTGAGGCGATAAACCACGAGCCTCGCCTGGGCTTTGGATACCGGGTCCATCGGGTGGAGAGGGGGGTGAGGGAATCGTTCATCAAGGTATTCCATAATGATCCTGGAGTTGTAGAGCACAAGATCCCGGTCCACCATCGACGGCAAATTGCCGTATGGATTCAGCTCGACAAAGTCTTCCGGCGGATCCTCCGGATCGACGTAGACGATTTCAGCGCCAATTCCCTTTTCAGCCAGAACTAGTCGCACACGATGACAGTAGATACCCGTCCGTGAAGAAAACAAAATCATTCCTGACTTTCGGCTTGTTGTGTTGATCACGACGTCCCCGTTAAATTTGGATTTACCCTAAAGTTGAGCGTTGCAGTCTAGCATATTTTTTAATCGCCGGCCTGATTTCCACCTCTAGATATAGATAATATTATCTATAATATCAATATGTTGAGACC
>DBZZ01000085.1:6636-9478 GCA_002311315.1 Methylococcaceae bacterium UBA1147
CTGATCCGGCCCGTACCGGTACAGAGCGGCTTGGCCAACCCCGCCTTGCCTGCAGATTTATCCGGTCCTTGGGGAAGTCTGGAAACAGCTAATGAATGTCTTTCCAGTATTCCTTCTTCAGTAGGTACGCCACAAAGACGAAAAGCAGTAGGAACAGGATCACGTATTTGCCAAGGGCAATCCGCTGCAGCTTTGACGGTTCACCGACGTAGTCGAGAAAATTCACCAGATCCGCCATCGCCCGGTCAAACTGGCCCGGGGTCATGCGACCGCTGCCTTCGTGTTCAAAACCGGCAAAGACCTTGCTGCCGCCCTCGGTCCTGAAAACGGCTTTCTGGTGACCCTGCAATTCCCAAAGAACGTTGGGCATAGCCACATCCGGGTACACCGTGTTATTCACGCCGAAGGGGCGCGATGGATCGATGTAGAAACTCCTCAGGTAACTGTAGAGCCAGTCGGTTCCACGAGACCGGGCAATCAGCGAAAGATCCGGAGGGCGAATCCCCAGGAACCAGGCAGCAGATTCCTTTGAATCCATGGCCGTGGTCATTGAGTCATGGATCGTCTTGGGCCCAACGATCAGATCCTTTTTCACCACTTCTTCAGACAGCCCGAGATCGCTCGCGATCCTCGAGTAACGCATGTGCTTGGCCGAATGACAGCCCTGGCAGTAGGTGGCAAACAATTCCCCACCCCGCTTCAGCGAGGCAGTGTCCTCCAGATCGATATTCGGGGAATCGAGTTCCACACCGCTCGACGCAAAGGCCAGCGAAGCGGCAAGAAGCATCATCAGGCCGATCAATTTCTTCATTTCTGAGACTTATTTCCAGTGCTTGAAAACCGTTCCTTAACTCTTGTCAGCAACGCGTCAAAATTCAGAACCGGGATCTTGTAAACTTTCCCCGACTCGGTCTTGACCTCTTTCATTACGCTGTATTCGAGGAATTTTCTTTTCGCATCAGGCCAATGCTTTTCACGAATGACTTCATCCAGCGGCGGGTCGCAGGTCAGGTGCTCGGGAATCTCACCGGTGGCCTTTTCATTTCTGGTGTAGAAGGGCATGAGCAGGAAAAAACCGAAATATATAACCGTGAAGATCCGAGCAAAAATCACCGCAACCGGAGTCGCCGGCTGGGTTCCAAGGTAACCCAGCACAATGAAACTAATCACAAACAGGGACAGAGCATACTTGAATGCCTTACTGCGATAGCGAATCGATTTGATATTGCTTCTGTCCAGCCAGGGCAGTAGAAACAGAATCAGCACCGCGCAACCCAGCGCCAGGACACCGCCGACCTTGTAGGGAACCGCACGCAGGATGGCGTAGAAGGGGGTAAAGTACCAAACTGGCACGATATGTTCCGGCGTCGTCATGGTATCGGCCGGAATGAAGTTTTCCCGCTCGAGAAAGAAACCGCCCATCTCTGGCATGTAAAACAGGATCACCGAGAAGACAAGCAGGAAAACCCCCACACCGAGAATGTCTTTAACGGTGTAGTAGGGGTGAAACGGAATTCCGTCAACCGGTACCCCGTCGCTGTCCTTGTTGTCCTTAATCTCGACACCCTCCGGATTATTGGAACCGACCTTGTGCAGGGCCACCACGTGAAGGTAGATTAGGGCGATCAGGGCAAGCGGGACGGCAATCACGTGAAAAGCAAAAAAGCGGTTTAGTGTCGCGTCCGAAATAACGTAATCGCCGCGAATCCATTGCGCCAGGTCCTCGCCAAAATAGGGAATCGCACCGAACAGCGAAATGATGACCTGCGCTGCCCAGTACGACATCTGTCCCCAGGGAAGCAGGTAGCCCATGAACGATTCCGCCATCAGGCATAGGTAGATCAGCATGCCGAAGATCCAGACCAGTTCCCTAGGTTTCTTGAACGACCCGTACAGGAGTCCACGGAACATGTGCAGATAAACCACGATGAAGAAAGCCGATGCACCGGTCGAATGCATGTAACGAATCAGCCAGCCCCAGTTGACATCGCGCATGATGTATTCAACCGAGTCGAAAGCCAGTGCGGCATCCGGTTTGTAGAACATCGTCAGAACAACCCCCGTGACCAGTTGGATAACCAGAATCAGCAGGGCCAGCGAGCCGAAGTAATACCAGAAATTGAAATTTTTGGGGGCAAAATACTCGGATAGGTGTTCTTTCCAGACCTTGTCAACCGGCAAGCGCCAAAAGATCCACTCCGAAACCCGGGAAACCTTCTTCGACATCAGCCAATCTCCTTGTTCGATTCTTCACCGACAATGATGCGGTGATCCCCCACATAACGGTGTGGCGGAATTTGCAGATTGGTGGGCGCAGGAACCCCCTTGTAGACCCGCCCGGCCAGGTCGAAACGCGATCCGTGGCAGGCACAAAAGAAGCCGCCCTTCCATTTGCTCCCCAGGTCGGCCGGCGCAACCTCCGGACGATAGGTCGGCGAACAACCGAGATGAGTACAGACACCAAGGGCCACGAAGATGTCCGGCTTGATCGATCTCAGAAGATTTGTTGCGCCCTCAGGCTGCAGGGACTCAATTGACTCCGGGTCGCTCAAGGATCCATCAAGTGTGGGCAGATCAGCCAGTGCCTGCTGGCTCCGCCGTAAGATCCACACCGGCTTGCCGCGCCATTCGACGCGGATCAGTTGTCCGTCTTCAAGCTTGCTGATGTCAATTTCGACCGGTGCACCCGCTGCCCGGGTCCGGGCGCTTGGCTGCATGGCCGACAAAAACGGCACCGCAACAAACCCCGCACCGATTGCACCGACAACGCTCGTGGCAACCGTCAGAACACGTCGCCGACCGGTATCTACTGCATCATCACTCATTCACCGAACCCTCTCCT
>DBZZ01000085.1:9574-21703 GCA_002311315.1 Methylococcaceae bacterium UBA1147
CTGCTTTCTTCGCGCCCGTCAGTCGGGCGCAGGATTTACAAACCCAAACCTCGTTCGATCAACATCCACAGCGGCGGGTTTGGACGGTCAATGGCATCCCTCGACGGCGTGCCGCCTTCCACCAAACCGTATCTAAGCAAATCCGATGCCATAAAGAAAAATCAATCGTTTGTCGCAGTCACGCGCCGGTTCCGAACTCCGAGCGCACTCTTTCGGTGCGAATGCTCGGGCACAGGACCCAGGATAGAACAGACAATTAGGGGAGGACAGACCGGCCGGGGTACGAGCTCCGACAACCCTGCACCACGCGAAACAAGCCCGCAACTGGCCACCCGGATCACTCTAGCCCGATACGATCCGACTCAGTTCACGAAAAAACTTTTCATTTTCTGCGGCTTTCCCGACCGTCACCCGCAGGCAACCCTTCAAGGGGCCTTCTGCATCGCCCATGCTCTTGATCAGAACCCCTGCCTTCTTCAGGTCCTCGAACACTCTCGTCGCCGGCTTCCCGTCCACGCGGAACAGGATGAAATTGGCGCGACTCTCAAATGGACTAACCCCGCCCATTCCGGCCAGTGATTCGAACAGCCGCTGCCGGTCTTTACGGATTTTTCGGCTCTGCTCGTCAAACACCGAATAACTGGACAACGCAAGCTCCGCGGTCAGCTGAGTCAGGGTGTTAATGTTGTAGGGCAGGCGAACCTTATTGAACTGCTCAACCCACAAGGGGTGGCCAACCAGGTAACCCAGGCGTAGGCCCGCCAGTCCCAGTTTGGAGATGGTCCGCATCAGCAGCAGGTGGGGGTATTCGCCAACCCGGTCCATAAAGGTCGCCTCTGCGAAGGGAGCGTAGGCTTCATCGATGACCACTAGACCGGGGGCCGCTTCGAGGATGGACAACATATCGTCTTCAGCAAACAGGTTACCGGTCGGGTTGTTCGGATACGCAAGAAAAACAACCGAGGGCCGACGCTGCTTGAGGGTAGCCAGCATTGCCTGCCGGTCCAGAGCAAAGCTTTCTGGCAGCAGTGGAACACCGACAAACTCCAGCCCCAGACTACGGGCAACCTGTGAGTACATGACAAAACCCGGTTCGGGGGCCAGAACGGTTGCCCCGGGGACGGCCACGGCCGTGAGAATGATCTGGATCAGTTCATCGGAACCATTACCGAAAAAAAGCCCGCACGATTCAGGCACTCCGTTGATCCTTCTAACGGTCGCAGCCAGCGCCGTTGCTGAAGCGTCTGGGTAACGGTTCAGGTCGCAGCGACCGATCGCTTCCAGCCACGACTGCCGAAGCGCATCCGGCAGTGGATAGGGATTTTCCATGGCATCGAGCTTGACCAGTCCGGATGAAGGCTGGACATGGTAAGCCTCCATCTCCAGTACAGTCGGCCGGACCAGAGAACGTATCCTGTTTTCAGGTTCTGACATGCAACTACTGGCGGCCAACTGAACCGGCATCAGGCGCTACCCAATTCGGGTCGACCAGCAAAGGACAAACCGGTATCAGACCCACGGTTGCCGAAAAACAGCAGCGGTTGAAAGGAGTGACAGCGGATAAAACCATCCGGCCATCACCGGCCGCGAATACGGAATTCGGCCGAACGGGCATGCGCGGTCAGGCTCTCTCCGCGAGCCAGCACGGATGCAATCTTTCCGAGTTCGCTAGCACCACTGGCCGAGCAGTTGATGATGCTGGTCCGTTTCTGGAAATCGTAAACACCCAGCGGCGACGAAAAGCGCGCCGTACCGGAAGTCGGCAACACGTGGTTCGGCCCGGCACAGTAATCGCCCAGGGCCTCCGCGGTATAGCGCCCCATGAACACGGCCCCGGCATTTCGAATTCCGTTGACCAGCGTTTCGGGCTCAGCAACCGACAATTCAAGGTGTTCTGGTGCGATCCGGTTGGCCAATTCGACCGCTTCATCGAGGCTGGAAACCTGGATCAATCCGCCCCGCTGCCGCAGCGAAGCCGCGATGATATCCGCCCGCTCCATCTCGGGCAACATGCGTCGGATACACGATTCAACCGTGTCAAGGTAGGTCCTGTCCGGACAGAGCAGGATTGCCTGCGCGTCCTCGTCGTGCTCGGCCTGGGAAAACAGGTCGGCCGTGATCCATTCAGGATCGGTCTGCCCGTCGCAGATTACCAGGATCTCGGACGGGCCGGCGATCATATCGATCCCAACCTGGCCAAAAACCAGTTTCTTCGCCGTTGCAACGTAAATATTGCCGGGGCCCACGATCTTCTCGACGGCAGGTACCGTTTCGGTCCCGTAGGCCAATGCCGCGATCGCTTGTGCACCACCGATTCTGAACACCCGATCGATCCCTGCCAGCTTTGCCGCAGCAAGAACCAGTTGGTTGGTTTCGCCGCCCGGGGTGGGCACCACCATGACCAGTTCCCGCACCCCCGCCACCTTCGCCGGAATCGCGTTCATCAGCACCGACGAAGGGTAAGAGGCCTTTCCCCCAGGCACGTACAGCCCCGCCCGATCCAGCGGGGTCACGTGCTGTCCAAGCACCGTACCATCCGCTTCGGTGAACTGCCAGGGCTTGATCGTTTGATGCCTGGCGTACGCTCGAATTCTTTCTGCTGCAGTTTCCAGCGCCTTTCGCAGCGGCGCCGATAAAGACACCAACGCCTGATCCAGTACCGGACGCGGAATTTCCAGTTGTTGCGACGATTCGATGTTGAAGAGGTCGAAAGCCTTGGTGTATTCGATCAGGGCCGAGTCACCCTCCTGCCGGACGCGGGCCAAGATCTGCATCACCCGATCATGAATGGAAGCATCCTGTTGTTCATCCCAGGCCAGAAGCCTGGTCAGCTGTTGATCGAAGTCGTCATCAATGGTCGACAGGCGCTGCATTTGGACGTCCAGCATGGCTCAAGCCTCCAGCGATCGATTGTTCTTGGTTTCCCGCTCCAGAATCTGCAGGAGTTCGTCAATCGCGGCGTGTTTCATTTTCATCGCTGCCTTGTTGACCACCAGGCGTGAACTGATGTCCTCGATCAGATCAACCGGTTCCAGGCCATTCGCCTTCAGAGTATTTCCCGTATCGACCAGGTCGACGATACAGTCCGCCAGGCCGACCAGCGGAGCAAGCTCCATTGAACCATAAAGCTTGATGACTTCCACCTGGCGACCCTTGCGTGCGAAATAGTCCTTGGCCGTCCTCACATACTTGGTGGCCACCCGGATACGGCCTTCGACAGGCTGCTGCCCCACGGGCACCGCCGTCATCAGCCGGCAACGGGAAATACCCAGGTCCAGCGGCTCGTACAATCCTTTCGAGTTGTATTCGAGCAACACATCCTTGCCGGCGATGCCGAGATCGGCGGCCCCGTATTCAACAAAGGTCGGAACATCGGTGGCCCGAATGATGACCAGTTGGATATCTTCCCGGGTGGTGGATAGGATCAGCTTGCGACTGGTTTTCGGGTCATCCACCGGACGAATGCCCGCCGAGGCGAGAAGCGGCAGTGCTTCTTCGTAGATCCTGCCCTTTGAAACAGCAATGGTCAACATGACGGTTTATTTGGTGTTCAGCAATAAAGGCAGGTGAATGTTTTCTGTCGACGATCGCTCACTTGTGGGCCACCCGGCGAATCACTGCTCCGAGCTGAGCCAGTTTTTCTTCGATGCATTCGTATCCACGATCGATGTGGTAGATCCGGTCGACGACCGTTTCGCCTGCGGCAACAAGACCGGCGAGAACAAGGCTGGCCGATGCCCGAAGGTCGGTGGCCATAACCGGCGCACCGGTCAGCCTGGAAACCCCGGTACAGATTGCCGTATTGGATTCCATACGGATGTTCGCACCCATGCGCTGCATCTCCTGAACGTGCATAAAACGGTTTTCGAAGACGGTTTCCGTAATGATCCCCACCCCGTCCGCAATCGCATTCATCGCCGTCATCTGAGCCTGCATGTCGGTCGGGAACGCCGGGTACGGAGCCGTTCGGATGGAAACGGATCTGGGCCGCTTTCCCTTCATGTCAAGCTCGATGCTGTTTTCGGTGACCTGGATATCGGCTCCCGCCTCTTCAAGCTTGTCCAGCACTGCGCCGAGAATGTCCGGACGCACACTCTTGAGCTTCACATGGCCCCCAGTCATGGCAGCCGCAACCAGGTAGGTGCCGGTTTCTATCCGATCAGGCAGGATGTTGTAGCGAAGTCCATCGGCGGAAAGCGATTCCACTCCCTCGATTTCAAGAACGTTGGTACCAGCGCCTTCAACCCTCGCACCCATTGCATTCAGAAAATTTGCAAGGTCCATCACTTCAGGTTCACGAGCCGCATTTTCAATCACGGTCCGCCCTTCGGCAAGAACCGCCGCCATCATCAGGTTTTCGGTGCCGGTCACCGTGATCTGGTCCAGTATCAGCCGGCAACCCCTCAGGCGTCCGGCCTTGGCCTTGATATAGCCTCTCTCGACACTCAGCTCGGCACCCATTCGCGTCAAGCCCTCGAGATGCAGGTTGACCGGACGGGTACCAATGGCACAGCCCCCCGGCAGGGACACATTGGCCTGCCCGAAGCGCGCCACCAGTGGCCCCAGAACGAGTATCGAAGCGCGCATGGTCTTTACCACGTCATAGGGGGCGTAGAACTGGTTGATCGAACTGGAATCGACCTCGATGTTCATTTTTTCATCGACCACCAGTTGCACTCCCATTCCGCCCAGAAGCTCCATGGTGGTCGTGATATCGTGCAGATGCGGAATGTTCCCGATGACCACCGGCGTTTCAGACAGCAGCGACGCCGCAAGGATCGGAAGCGCGGCATTCTTTGCTCCCGACACACGGATTTCACCGCGCAGGGGACGGCCGCCGGAGATGATCAATTTATCCATCAGTCACAATCAGGGGGTTAATGCAATTGAGCCGGGCAATCCGGCCTGGTGAAGAACAGAAAGAATAATGTGGGTCAAACTGACCTCAATATCGTTGCCAGTCCGCTCATTCGGGCAATCTCTTTCATCTGATCCGGCATGCTGACAAACTGGACCTCGGTGTTGTTCTTCATTCCCCGCCTCATCCATTCAATCAGCAGCGCCAGACCAGCGCTGTCTACGCGATCGACTGCTCCCAGATCAACCTCGAGCATTTGCCGGCCCTCGAACATGGCCAGGGATTCGTTCAGCAGGCCAGTGACGGTCGAAAACCTCATGTCACCGCTGACCCCGAATCCCGTTTCCGTCTGCCGCAGAACCGTTTCACTCATTCCGGCTTGACCTCGTCCGCCTTGCTGAACAGGAACTTGCCGATGATTTCCTCCAGAACCAGAGCCGACTGGGTGAACTCAACCTCGTCGCCATCCTTCAGGAAAGCATCCGCCCCGCCCGGTTCAAGACCAATGTACTGTTCCCCAAGAAGGCCCGATGTGTAAATGCTCGCCGAGGTGTCCTCCGGCAGGGTGTGTTCGTAATTGGAACTGATTCTCATTTCGACGACTGCCTGGTAGGCCTCCGTGTCATAGAAGATGGCAGAGACCCTTCCGATCCGGACACCCGATACGGTCACCGGTGAGCGAGGTTTCAGGCCGCCGATATTCTCGAACCTTGCCTGCAAGAGGTATCCCTGGGTATTATCGAAACTGCCCAGGTTGCTGACCTGCATCGCCAGAAAAAAAAGACCCCCGATTCCCAGAAATACGAAAAAGCCCACCAGGGTCGTTACCATCTTTGAATGCTGCATGTCAGAAATCTCCGAACATTAGTGCGGTCAACAGAAAATCAAGCACCAGAACCGCAAATGCCGAATGCACAACTGTTCTGGTTGTCGCCCGGCTCACTCCTTCCGAAGTAGGAAGGCTATCGTACCCCTCGAATACCGCGATCCAGGTAATCACGAAGCCGAATACCAAGCTCTTGACGACTCCGTTGAAAATATCGTCCCGGTAATCCAGGGTCGCCTGCATTTGCGACCAGAACGCGCCATCATCCACACCCAGCATGCCCACTCCCACTAGGTGGCCGCCCAGGATACCGACCGTGCTGAAAATGGCCGCCAACAGGGGCATGGACACGACCCCCGCAAAAAAGCGCGGTGCGACAATACGCTTTACCGGATCAACGGCCATCATCTCCATCCCCGAAAGCTGTTCCGTGGCCTTCATCAGGCCAATTTCCGCAGTCAACGCAGAACCTGCCCGCCCGGCGAACAGCAATGCCGAGACCACTGGGCCTAGTTCCCTCACCAGCGACGCGGCGACCATGACCCCAAGTGTCTCTTCGGCACCAAAATCCGAAAGAATGGTATAGCCTTGCAAAGCGAGGACCATGCCTACAAACAGGCCCGAGACCGTAATCAGCATAACGGTCAGAACGCCCACCGAATAGATTTGCGCACCCAGGAGGCCTGGACGTGCCGCGACTTCAAAAACCCCGCGCAGGGTAAACCACAGGAACCAGCTTCCACGGCCCAGTTTCTCAAAGCTATTCAGCGTTGCTTCACCGAGGCGATGGAACATTCCTGTCATTCCTGTCTGACCGTCTCAAACACCGAAACCCGGATCCGCATCATCCCTGATCATGCCTGAAAAGCATCAGGCCAGAAGATCCCCGGAATAATCGGGCGCTTCATAATGGAAACGCTCCGGCCCGTCGGGCGCACCGGTCATGAACTGCTGTACCCGCTCGGAGGTCGAACGGATCAATGACCCGGGAGTCCCCTCTCCGACTACCTTGCCTTCCGAAAGGATATAAATCTTGTCCGCAATGGTGTTGGTTTCGTGCACGTCATGCGACACCACGATACTGGTCAGGCCGAGTGAGTCATTCAATTCGCGGATCAGCTTCACCACTACGCCCATGCTGATCGGATCCTGTCCGGAAAAGGGCTCGTCGTACATGATCATCATCGGATCCAGCGCAATGGCCCTGGCCAGCGCGACCCGGCGAGCCATGCCACCAGAAAGCTCAGCCGGCATGAGATTACGGGCTCCACGCAGTCCGACCGCCTGGAGCTTCATCAGAACTAGTGTGCGAATCATCGACTCCGGTAGCCGGGTATGCTCGCGCATCGGAAAGGCAACGTTCTCGAAAACATTCAGATCGGTCAGCAGGGCACCGCTCTGAAACAGCATTCCCATCCTTTTTCGCAACTCATACAAATCGCGGTTTCCGAGAGCGTGGACGTTCTGCCCATCGACCAGAATTTTCCCGGAATCTGGGCGCAGTTGCCCCCCCATAAGGCGTAACAGAGTGGTTTTCCCGGTTCCGCTTGGGCCCATGATCGCCGTGATCTTCCCCTGTGGAAAGTCCAGGTTCACCCCGTCAAATATTTTTCGGTTACCGCGCCTGAACACCAGATTACGCACTGTAACCAGACATCCGGCATCGGATTCAGCTTCGTCCATTGAGCTCAATAAAATCTTGCCTATACTCGCGTACAGCCGGTTATTGTCCGTCAGAGGAATAGAGTCCGTCAACCGGAAGCGGGGAAAGACAAACGATTGAAGTTGTTTACCAACCCTGAAAACAAAACCTGGGTTCTCATGCGATCAACAGCGAGCATCGCTCGCTGTACCGTTCGAAGACGGTAACGGTCGGAGCAGAATTAACCGGATCGCGCCTGATTCAGGTGATCGATCACCGAAGCGGTTTCGGGAAGAACCCCGCGCCAGAGGCGGAAGGCTTCCGCCGCCTGCTCGACCAGCATCCCGATCCCGTCCACGCTAACCGACGCGCCGTGCATTTTGCCCCATCGGACGAACGCAGTCGGTTGACTGGCATAGGCCAGATCATAGCAAAAACCTCCGGGCTTCAATATATCGTCCTGCAGGACCGGCAAGTCGTTGGTCAGACTGGCCGCCGTGGCATTGATAACAAGGTCGAAACATCTTCCTCCGAGTTGCTCTAACGCGCCGCCGGCCAGCTTGCCCTGCCGGTCGAACTGACGAACCAGATCCAGTGCCCTGGTCGCGGTGCGATTGGCCACGAAAACCTGCCCCGGACGGCAGGCCAGAATCGGTCCGAGGATGCCACGGCCGGCTCCGCCCGCCCCCAGCAATAGAATATCCAGATTATGAAGAGGAATTCCGAGATTCTGCTGCAGATCCCTCACCAGCCCGATGCCGTCCGTATTGTCTCCGAACAAAGACCCGTCCTTGCGAAGGACCAGTGTGTTCACCGCCCCGCAATGTGTTGCCCGCGCACTCGTTTCATCGGCCACACCGTATGCCAATTCCTTCAGCGGGATCGTGCAGTTCAACCCCCGGCCACCGCTGGCCACGTAATCCCGCAGGCTGGCTTCGAAGTTTTCCGCCGGCACATCGCGGGCAACGTACTCCAATACCTGCCCGGTTTGGTCAGCAAACAATCGATGAATGGTCGGTGACTGACTGTGCCTGATCGGATGGCCGAATACCGCGTAAAGATCCGGATTAGCCACCCATCAGTCCTCGCTCGTGATCCGCCGCTCCCAGAGCAGGGTCAATGAGACAGTCAGTGCCTTGAACGGCTCGATTACCCGCAGAATGCGTCGATGACTCCGGTGATCACCAAGGCAATGCCCAGAAACAGGCCTGCGATACAGATGCCCCAGCGCTTGGATCATCAGAACCAAAAGACCGGTGCTGTCATCCATCCAGGACTTCGGCTTTCAGCAAAAGAAAGAGGCCCAGGACGACAAGCATGGAACCCGTGCCAGTCAATGATCTGAATCATCAGCACCTCCCTCACCACCTGGTCATGGGCTCCTCTGCTTTCGAAAATACCGAGGGCAATTGATGTAACGCCGAAGATCGCGATCATGAACATCCAGTATCCGTAACCATAGGTGGGCGAAGAGTCGGTGATCCCCACGCCAGTCAGCGACCGGCCCATCCATAGAGTCAGGGCCGTTCTTTCTACTCCTGAGCTATGACGCATTATGTTTTTGGACGCCGTGTCCGGATCGTTTTGCATCATTGATCGCTCCACGGTTCACCGATTGAGTCGTCAACCAAGGTCTGCCGAAACCCAGGCTTGGAAATAAGCGGCCGGTGATCCCGTGTAGTCAGGCCGAGTACTGCCGAAGTACTCCGATCACGGCTCTTTCCGCGATTCAGGAAATGTCTCCGGCTTTCAGCCATTCCGCAACGTCTCTTGCAAAATAGGTCAGTACGGCATCGGCTCCCGCGCGTTTGAACGACACCAGCGATTCCAGCACGGCGGGCCGCAGTTCCAGCCAGTCATTTTGAGCCGCCGCCTGCAGCATCGCGTATTCACCACTGACCTGGTAGGCAAAGGTCGGCACCCCGAAGCTTTCCTTGACCCGGTGAACGATGTCCAGGTAAGGCAGCCCGGGCTTGACCATGACCATATCCGCCCCCTCCTGCAAGTCCAGTTCCACCTCTCTGAGCGCTTCGGCCGAATTCGCAGGATCCATCTGGTAACTGTACTTGTTGCCACCTGCCAGGGAACCGGCAGACCCGACGGCCTCCCGGAACGGCCCGTAGAACGACGAGGCATACTTGGCAGAATAAGCCAGGATCATGGTATTGGGGAATCCCCCGGCCTCGAGTGCTTGCCGGATACACCCGACCCGGCCATCCATCATGTCGGATGGGGCAACCACGTCAGCCCCGGCTTCAGCGTGAGACAGGGCTTGTCTGACCAGCACTTCAACCGTTTCATCATTGACAACGTAACCGTGGCGGTCCACCAGCCCATCCTGTCCATGCGAGGTATAGGGGTCGAGTGCCACATCCGTGATGACCCCCAGTTCGGGAACTTCATCCTTGAGGCGTCTGACCGTTCTCTGAACGAGCCCATCTGGGTCATAGGAAGCCGCAGCATCTTCACTCTTCGCCGTGTCCCCCACCACCGGGAAAAGCGCAATCGCCGGGATACCCAGGGCGGCAAGCTCTCCCGCCTCCTCAACCAGAAGGTCATAACTGAGCCTCTCAACCCCGGGCATGGAAAGCACCGCCTGTCTCTTGCCCTGACCTTCGACGACGAAAACCGGGTAGATGAGATCAGACACCGTCAGCACCGATTCCCGAACCAGAACCCGACTGAAGGCACTGCTCCGAAGCCGCCGTTTTCGTATCGCCGGAAACCCTCCGGCAGGTTTTTCTGTCTGGTATCGCATGTCTGCGTATCGATGTTACTATTCGTCCGCGTTGGTCAATCTGCTTGTTAAGAAACGGAACCTCTGGGCTATAATTTACCGGAACGATTTTACAGGAGCGACTTGATGGTACATAAAACCTTTCGGTCAACTTTGCTGATCATCCTGCTTTTCCTGGGATGCAGTCTAGCCAGGGCAGCAACGGAACTGAGCGAGCCACAACTCATCGTCAAGGAAGCCGCAGAGAGACTGCAGGCGGCCATGAAGGAAAACCCGCCGTCCGGAAACTACGAACGTGCCAGTGGAATTGTAACCGAAATCCTTGACCCCCACGTCGACTTTGTCCGGATTTCGGCTCTGGTGCTGGCCAAGCACTGGAAACGGGCAACCCTTGAACAGAAAAAACGGTTCATGAAGGAATTC
The DNA here is from genome assembly GCA_002311315.1 of Methylococcaceae bacterium UBA1147. Classification (GTDB taxonomy): domain Bacteria; phylum Pseudomonadota; class Gammaproteobacteria; order Methylococcales; family UBA1147; genus UBA1147. The sequence continues at coordinate 20,061 of DBZZ01000085.1, forward strand.
AAGGCCCTCATGGTCAGAACCTACGCGGTGGCATTCTCCGAATACTCGGACTGGGAAATCGAACACCTTCCGATCAAGATGGGGCCGAACGACGACAAGGTATTCGTCAAGACGGCAGTCCTGAGACCGGGAGCATCCCCGATCGAGGTGAACTACCGCATGATCTACAGGAAGGGTGTATGGAAGGTTTACGACGTAGTAATCGAGGGCATCAGCTTCGTTTCCAACTACCGGACCACATTCAAGAACGATATCGCACGCACCGGGTCACTTGAAGATGTCATTCAGCGGCTCGCCAACCACAACAACAAGAAATAAGGGACAGGGCGAGTCAGAGCCAGTCACGGGGTTTCAGGTAATGGGTATAAAGTCGCTCTTCCAGGCTACCGGATTCAGGCTGCCAGTTGTACTGCCAATTGACCACTGGTGGCAATGACATCAGGATCGACTCGGTCCTGCCACCAGACTGGAGTCCGAACAGGGTTCCCCGATCGTATACAAGATTGAACTCGACGTACCGTCCTCTGCGATATAACTGGAACGACCGTTCCCGGTCCCCGAAAGGCGTCGCCTTTCTTCGCTGAACAATCGGCCGATAGGCCGGAATGAAATGGTCTCCCACGCTGCGCATGAAGCCGAAGCAGGCCTCAAACCCCTCCACGTTCAGGTCGTCGAAAAAAAGCCCGCCCACGCCCCTTGTTTCGTTGCGGTGGCGAATAAAGAAGTACTCGTCACACCACTTCTTGTAGCGTTCATAAACCCCTTCCCCGAAAGGTTCACAGGCATTCCTGGCAACCCGGTGCCAATGCACGACGTCGTCATGAACCGGGTAGAATGGCGTAAGATCGAAGCCGCCGCCAAACCACCAGACCGGAGCTTCATCTGGTTTTTCAGCGATAAAAAACCGTACATTTGCGTGAGCAGTCGGCACGTGCGGATTCAGCGGATGAATCACCAGGGAAACCCCCACCGCGTGAAAACTACGTCCAGTCAGTTCTGGCCGGTGCGCGGTTGCGGCTGGCGGGAGGCTTTCACCGACCACGTGGGAAAAATTCACACCGGCCTGTTCAAAGATCCTGCCTCGCCGAAGAACTCGGGTCTTGCCGCCGCCTCCACCGGGATACGACCACTGGTCTTCCTCAAAACTGGCGGCAGGTTCTTCCCCCTGCAGGCTTGACGAAATAGACTCCTGGAGCCCGAGTAGGTAATCCTCTACGGAAACAAGGTCCGGTGCATTCATGCTGGAAACTGTGAGGAAGAACAAAAAATAGAAGATGAAAAACAAGCCTAATGCTTCCTTGCAGAAGCGACAATCGGATTCTGAAAAGAAACCAGGGGCGACCGGTGAGGCTAACGATTACCAGAGCCCGGGAACTGACAGCCAGAACGCAAGTGGTCAAACCACCGAGAGCCCTGACCGGAAAATCCCGCCAAGTTCATCCGTTAGCGGACCAGGGCAATGAAACCGCCAGGAACAACGTGTTGTTATTGATTTTCGTTAATTTCAGTTTCTCATCAAATCGCATCCTTGCCCGTTTCGCCAGTCCGTATCCGTACAACATGTTCAAGGTTAACCACGAATATCTTGCCGTCTCCGATCTTGCCGGAACCGGCTGACTTGCAAATAACCTCGATCGCCTGGT
>DBZZ01000085.1:21789-26772 GCA_002311315.1 Methylococcaceae bacterium UBA1147
GCACCGCGATAAAGCTCTGTGTGCCCTTTCTGCCGGCCAAAGCCCTTCACCTCGGTGACCGTTACGCCGGCGATGCCCATCTCCAACAAGGCTTCTCGAACATCATCCAGTTTGAACGGTTTGATTATCGCAATGACCAGTTTCATCTGCCCCTCCTGAATTGTCATAACCCGGAACCAGACGTTAGTCTACCCGATTTGCCAAGATTGACCACCTGTTTGCCCACCTATGGTGCGGCTTGCTGCAAAGGCATGGCCCTGACTGCATGGATGATCTCGCAACACGAGGAACCAATCCTTTAGGACCCAGCAGCAATGACCAACCATGTACGCAGTTTCAATTCGCATGAGACACGGCGAATCAGTGAAGCCTTTTAAGACACTGACAAAACCTGCATTTATGTTGCTAGAAAGAAACAAAAAATGAAACGACCCCCATTCTCCATTTGAAAAATAAAGACAAAATCCAAATGTTTTCTAGTGAGTTACGAAAGGAACGAAGATGTGTTGTGATGTTGCAATAGTTCGATCAAATCGGTAGCATGCGCCTACCAACATTGTTGTGTGTAGTTCAATAGCATGCTGTTTTGTCAAATTTAAGGGGAAAAAATGAATTCTAATAAGATCTCTCGGAGCCGGCTGGTCGCCTTGACCGCTTCGCTTGGTTTCACCTGCAGCGCGCAGGCCGACGGTGGAATGGTTGAAGGCCTGACCGGCTTTAACATCAACAACAATGCAACTCTGCAGAGCCTTGGCATCCACGTCGACGGCTGGGTTGAAGTGGGTATTGTCGGCAACCCGCGCACCAGTACCACAAACGAACCGATCACTTTCGCATCAGGAGCCAACGATGTCAACGTTAACTCGACGTACTTGGTGATCGAACGGGGAGTGACCGCTGGCGATTCGTGGGACTTGGGTTTCCGGGCTGATTTTCTCTGGGGTAGCGATGCCAAATTTACCACCGCTTACGTCAACGACAACTTTGACCAAAATTGGACCTCCGATCAGAATATCGCTATGCCCCAAGCTTACGCGGAACTCTATGCGCCAATCGGCAGCGGCGTGACCTTGAAAGTCGGGCATTTTTATACCCTGATCGGTTGGGAAGTCGTGACCGCACCGGATAACTTCTTCTATACGCATGCATACACCATGCAATACGGCGAACCCTTTACCCACGCCGGCGCACTGATTTCCTACGACATTAACGACAACATCAGCGTCACCGCCGGTGTAACCTCCGGATGGGACGCCGTACTTCAGGAGCCAGCAAACTTTCTCGGTGCTGTCAGCTATACCTCCGATGACGGGAACACTGGCGTGACTGTTTCCCTGATCTCGGGTGACGAAACGCGCACCAACCTCGGCAATCGGACCCTGTACAGTATCGTGGCGACCCACGACATGGGCAACCTGCATTATGTTATCCAGCACGACAACGGATTCACGCAAGATTCTACGGCGGCCGGCGGCGAAAACCGCTGGTACGGCATCAACCAGTACCTGACCTACGACGTCTCGGATACGCTTGCAGGTGGTCTGCGCTTCGAATGGTTCCGTGATCAGGAAGGTAGCAGGGTTGGTACTGCGGCTAACTATTTCGCCGCGACCGCCGGCGTCAACTGGGATCCTATTTCCTGGTTGAGACTGAGACCTGAAATTCGCTACGACTGGACCGAACTTTCTTCAGGAGCCAATGGCCCCTTCCAGGACGATAGCGGCAACCCACAATCAGATCAGTTCACCATTGGTGGCTCCCTCATCATCCAGCTTTGATGCGGAAAGACTGATTCTGCCTGGCGCAGGGACGCGCCTTACGATCAAACCGCTCCAGATGGAGCGGTTTTTTCATGCGCATCATGAAATCAACGACCGATCGAGTTCCGCCTATCCAGGCCAGGACTGAGCCCCCGAGGCAAGGTTCACAACAACGGAGCATTTTCTTTCATGCCCGCCCAGTTAATCTTCGCTGTACAAAGTATTCAACCTCGAGGATATCTACTGGAATTCTTCTGCACGGCCAGTGCCGCGAGGCTCCTTCTCGGTTGACGATCGTCTTTCGCAACATCCATCTTGCGGCGTTGAAGCAACGATGGCCTTCTCGGATAGACCGCACCGTACGACGACTACCTCCCCATCGAAACCACAGGAACCGTCTTTCGGGGCGTCAAGGAAATCAAGAACCTTGGCCGGGCTACTCTCATCGACTCTCAGTTTCGACATAGAGTCCGCGATAGCCTAAAAAAGGGCATTTCGATTTGGTGCCGGTACTTGACCACCTTGCCCGACTTCGGTCAAACCTTGTCTCAATGGCCTTTCCACCGTGCTGAATTGAACGGCTCGCGGCGACCTTGCGCCATTGCCAAATCCAACACGGTTTTTGTGCGGCCTTGAACGATTGTTCTGTCCTTGTTTTGAGGTCCACAAAGGTTGCAGAGCCTTCAGCACAAAGGAATTCGAAGTGGACGACACGGGATTAAGAAGGGCTGTGGCCTCAGTGTAATGAAGCCGGAAATGTCATCGAGGCTGAACCCTAAAAACGGTGATTTCATCAAAGAATAATCCTTCACTACAGCGATTCAACAATGAAAAACTTTTTCTCAATCCTTTGGATGGTTCTTTTCCTCGTGTCCTGTTCGAAAGAGCGGGAGGTGTCTTATCTACATGATAAGAATGGGTTGAAATTTGAACCCAACCTGGAAAAACCATTTACTGGTAAGCATGTTACTCACTATGCGAATGGAAAAAAGATGTCTGAAACAAGCTATAAGGAGGGTCGGATAGACGGGCTGTGGACCTGGTGGTATGAGATGAGATCGAAGATGGAGGAAGGGATACTACAAGGACATGAAGAAAGAGGGGCTGTAGACTTCATGGTATAGGAATGAAAAAAAATGGAAAGAAGGAAACTACAATGATGATGAGAAGAATGGACATTGGACTTCGTGGGATTGGGATGGGAATGTTGCCAAAACGGAAACGTACAGGAACGGTGAGTTAATCAACTAGCCAGTAACCCTCAGTTGAGTCGTCCAAACCTCTCCTGACAGTTACCCACTGCTCAGCAATGGCTGTCTGGTCCAATGCGGTTTATAGACTTCTCCTGCCAGATTTGTTTTTCCTCTTCCAGAGTGGTGGCCAAATCGTTCTGCCACAGCATATCGTTCCTTGGTATGTTCGATGTCATTGAATACCGGAACCAAGAGGTCATCATGCTGCTCAGCTCGGCCACAGGATTTGGTTCCTCGGTCAGCGGGTCTGCTCTGTTGCTAAAAAACCCATTCCTGGTCTACAGACCATTGCTCTAAACCAGAAAAACCAACTAGACGCCGAGGAGAGGATCCCTCTGACCAATCGATATCCGCATGGAGATGGGCAGAAGCCTCGCGCTTGAAGCGTTTTTGAATTGGGCAGTCAAACAACAGCCCCATTGGGCTCTTCATTCCCCGGAGCTGATCTCGGTTTGTCTCACGCAGTTCACGGCTGTCGTCCCCATAAACTGTTGTGGCCGCAGAGCACCGGGTGGATGCTTCAGCTATTTTAGTCCTGTGGATTTACCTCGTTAGAATCCATCGACACTTTCCCGCGGGATACTGCTATGCCGCATTCTTTTTGCTGCCCTTCAACGTGGCTTGACAACGACAGGCGCGTATTCCTCCTCCGAGTGTATTTGCACGCCTTAGGCCGACCTATCCTTGTTTTCCCACAGGGGTGGTCTCCCGAGGCATTACCACCCTCTGGCCCAGTCCCTTTTGGCATCGACGTTAGTCGCTAAACCTCGACTGTCATCTGGACAAAAAAGAGGCGCCGAAGCGCCTCCATGGATCATGCATGTGACAGGAATTGACTAAATGTTGTAGCCTTTTTCGTCATGCATGGAGATATCGAGGCCTTCTGCCTCTTCTTCCTCCGAGACCCGAAGACCAATCACCAGGTCTATCAGCTTCAGTAGGATCAGGCTGACAACCAGGTCATAGACGACGGTAGCCGCCACGGCAATGAACTGTTTGGCAACCTGGCCGCCGATCGTGACACCCTCGCCGAGGCCGACACCACCAAGTGCCGCGTCCGCGAACACACCGGTCAGCAATGCACCGATGATTCCGCCGATTGCGTGAACACCGAAAGCATCGAGAGAATCGTCGAATCCAAGTGCATTTTTCACATGAACCGCAATCACATAGCATCCCAGCCCCGATGTAGCGCCAATCGCCAACGCACCCATCGGCCCGACATAACCAGAAGCCGGAGTGATCGCAACCAGACCGGCAACCGCTCCTGAAGCGATACCCAAGGCACTGGGCTTGCCGTGCATGGCCCATTCAACAAACATCCAGGTCAATGCTGCCGTAGCGGCAGCAATCTGGGTGACGGCCATGGCCATACCGGCCGTACCGTCTGCAGCCAGTTCGCTTCCGGCGTTGAATCCGAACCAGCCGACCCACAGCATCCCCGCGCCAACCAGCGTCAGCACCATGCTGTGTGGTGGCATGGCCGTTTCCCGGTAACCTTTGCGAGGGCCGAGAACCAGGGCACAGGCCAGGCCTGCAATCCCTGCATTGATATGTACAACCGTTCCTCCGGCGAAATCAAGAACACCCACGTCTCCGAGCCATCCGCCGCCCCAGACCCAGTGGCACACCGGCGCGTACACAACGGTGACCCACAAGGTCATGAACCACAGCATGGCCGAGAATTTCATCCGTTCGGCGAACGCACCGACGATCAGGGCCGGTGTAATGATTGCGAAGGTCAACTGGAACATCGCGAACACGGATTCCGGAATCGTTCCGGACAGGGTATCGACGCTAATGCCCGCCATGAACGCCTTGCTGAGATCTCCGATAAAAGCGCCGCCTTCACCAAAGGCCAGACTGTATCCGTAAATCACCCAGATCACGGTCATCACGCAAGTCAGAACGAAACACTGCATCATCACCGACAAGGCGTTCTTGCTGCGCACCATGCCCGCGTAGAACAG
>DBZZ01000085.1:26852-42237 GCA_002311315.1 Methylococcaceae bacterium UBA1147
GCGGTATCCCCAGAATCGAGTTTATCCTCGGCAAAGGCAATCTCTGGCATCAGCATGGCCGCCGGCAATATCGAAAGCTTCAGCAGGGAAAACACTCTGCCAGTCAAATCAGATTTCATATTCATATTCATTTAATTCTCGATTTATTAATTGATTCTTCTAATGGATTCGAGTTTGAAACACTTACAAGGCATCTACCCCGGTTTCACCGGTGCGAATGCGGATGACCTGTTCCAGGCTTGTCACGAAAATCTTTCCATCCCCAATCTTTCCGGTATTGGCTGTTTTTGCGATCACATCGACGACTTGCTCCAGTTTCTCATCCCCGATAGCCACTTCAAGCTTGATCTTGGGAAGAAAATCGACAACGTATTCCGCTCCTCGATAGAGTTCCGTGTGTCCCTTCTGGCGCCCAAAGCCCTTGACTTCGGTGACCGTAACCCCGGTCACGCCGACATCAGAAAGCCCTTCGCGCACATCGTCCATCTTGAACGGTTTCAAAATTGCGGTTACTAGTTTCATGAAGACTCCTATTGTTATTTTTGATCCAGCCTCTGTTTCTCGGCTGGTTCGCTTTCGTGCAGAAGGAAACCGTATGTTTGCTATACTCAGCGGCATTCCCTTCTTACAAAAACAGTACAGCAGGAATCATGCCACTTTTAAATTCAATGCCTTACCAAACAAGGCCTGTCTAAAACCATGTGGATGAGGGTACCCGCACCAGACCGAGGCTCCATAACGGACAAGGCGACCATATATGGTGCGTTTTCGTCACCATCCCTTTTACCAAGGCTCAGAAAAACCAAAATCATGATTGACCGCTCCATTGAAAATCTTGTCCAAAAACTGGGTGAAAGCCTTCCCCCGGGACTCCAGCACCTGCACGATGATCTGGAAAGGAATTTTCGGGCGATCCTGCAAAGCTCGTTTGCAAAAATGGAGTTGGTGACTCGGGAGGAGTTTGATGTTCAGCGGGCAGTGCTGGCAAGAACCCGGCAAAAGCTCGAAACCCTGGAACAACAGATCCGGGAACTGGAAGAAAAGCTCCAGCTCTGAGGCCCCTGCGGATCTTCCAAAAGCGGGCGGGCGTTTCGACCTAGCCATCGAGGTAGGCTTCCTGGGCGCGTCCAGTCAGGTTGATCCAAGATTCGCAGGAAACTACGAATACATTGGAGAACTGTCGCTGGGAGGCGCCTTTCGTTCGGTCAAGGGAGCCTTGGCCGCTGCGATCCAGACCTGAAAATCCGCCCGCAACCTCATTTTGCCTTGGCACAATGCAAGCGAGGCATCGCTGGCGGGTAACTGATTCACGGTCTTCCCGACACCGGGAAGTCAATGCTGGCCATGAGATTCCCAAGCATCCTGCCGCCCCTGACCAATAAACAGGCCCTTGAAACAGCAGCTATTGCTTCGATCAGCAACCGAGGGTTCGCGCCGGAAAACCGGAAGATTCCGCCGTTCATGGCGCCCCATCATTCTGCCTGCCCGGTTCCAGCTGATCGCTGCCATGAACCCCTGCCCGTACGGCTACCTCGGCGATTTCAGCGGCCGATGTCACTGCACATCGGAGCAGGTCCAGCGGTACCGGAGCCGAGTGTTAGGCCCGCTACTTGACCGGATCGACCCGCATGTCGAAGTGCCCCGCCTACCCTCCACGTTGTTTTCAGGAACATCGGGCAAAACGACCGAAAACAGCGAAACAATTCGCAACCAGGTCACCACGGCAAGGACCCTCGGCCTAAAACAATGCAACTACACCAATGATTCTATGCGGGTCAACCAAGTCCAGACCCATTGCTGGCTTGGAAATGCTGCGAATCTTCTGCTCGAACGGGCCACGGTTCGGTTCGGCTTGTCCCACCGTGCGTATCACCGGATTCTCAAAGTGACACGGATAATCGCCGATCTTACTGAATCGAGGAAGACCGAAAGTGCTCACCTGGGCAAGGCCATTGGGTATCGAAACTAGGATCGCAGCTTTTAAATTGGTCTCGAAGCACAACCCAGTAAAACTCCGGTTGTTCAGACAGCATCAAGCCGACTCGACGGTGATTGACAAAGCAACGCGCCGAGCCAAAGCTATGGTCAGTGGGCCTTCGATCAACATCCGTTGAGGCTAATCCAACTCGGGGAAACCGGAATGCGATACAACGAACTGGGTAGAACTGACCTCAAGGTCAGCGAACTCTGTCTGGGAACCATGACCTTTGGCCAGCAAAATACTGAAGAGGATGGTTTCAAACAACTGGCCAGGGCTGTGGATGCCGGGATCAATTTCATCGATACCGCCGAGATGTATCCGATCCCTCCGTCGAAGGAATCATGCGGAAAAACCGAGGCCTTCATTGGCAACTGGCTGCAGAAAACGGGCCGCCGCGACAACCTGATCGTGGCCACCAAGGTCATTGGCGAGGGCGACTGGCTACCCCACATTCGCGACGGAAAGTCTCACCCGGACCGGCACAACATCGTCGAAGCCGTGGAAGACAGCCTGCGCCGCCTGAAAAGCGATTACATCGATCTCTACCAGATTCACTGGCCCGACCGGCAGACCAACTTTTTCGGCAAGCTGGGCTATCTCCCAACGCCACAAGACCTGGCAGTGCCCATTGAGACCACCTTGCGGGCACTGGAGGAACTAGTCCAGAGTGGAAAGGTGCGCTACATTGGCATCTCCAACGAAACCCCCTGGGGAGTCATGGAATACTTACGGCTAGCGCAGGAACTGGACCTGCCGCGTATCGTTTCGATACAGAATCCCTACAACCTTCTCAACCGCAGCTTCGAGGTCGGGCTGGCTGAGATCGCACACCGCGAAGCGGTCGGTCTTCTGGCCTATTCGCCGCTCGCATTCGGTGCCTTGAGCGGAAAGTACCTGGACGGCAACCCTGAAAACGCAAGGCTCACCCTTTACCCGGATTACGCCCGTTACACCAAGCCCAACGGGGCAAGGGCCACCCGAGCCTACGTGGAACTGGCCCGCGACCACGGACTGGCTCCGGCTCAAATGGCCCTTGCCTACATCAACTCGCGACCTTTCATCACCTCGAGCATCATCGGCGCAACCACGCTGGAGCAACTCAACCAAAACATCGACAGCATCAACCTGACCTTGGAACAGGACGTCCTGGAGAAAATCGAAACCATTCACCAGGCGAACTCCAACCCTTGTCCCTGAAACAAGCCCGCGTCCCTGTACACCGGCGAACCACCCAGACTAGAATAGCTTAGTTGGCATAGCACACACGAGGCACCTTCGATGCTGGACATCGTGCAGATTCCGGTTCTGAACGACAATTACGTTTACCTAGCCCATGAAACCGAATCATCGAAAACCGCGGTGGTCGACCCGGCCGTCGCCGGGCCGGTACTGGACGCACTCGAGGAACGCGGATGGCCCCTGGACTATGTCCTCAACACACACCATCACGGCGATCACGTCGGCGGCAACCTAGAGCTTCAGAAAAAGACCGGCTGCCAAATCGTTGGATGCGGCTCCGACAACCGCCGGATACCCGGGATTCAGATCCAGATCGACGAAGGGGACCGGTTCATGCTGGGCAAGGCGGAAGCTAGAATCTTCGCTGTCTCGGGACATACCCTGGGCCATATCGCCTACTGGTTTCACCGGCACGATGCACTTTTTTGCGGCGACACCCTGTTTTCGATGGGCTGCGGCAGGCTGTTCGAGGGCAGCCCAACCCAGATGACAGAATCACTGGATAAAATCCGTCAATTGCCCGGATCCACTCGGATCTACTGCGCCCACGAATACACCCAGGCCAACGGTAATTTTGCCTTGACCATGGAACCCGGAAACCGCGATCTGCTGGAACGGATGAAAGAAGTCAGGCGGCTGCGCCAACAGGATCTTTCGACCGTCCCCTCAACGCTTACAGAGGAATGGGCGACCAACCCTTTCCTGCGGCTGGACAGCCCTGAACTCATACGAACGCTGGCGATCGATAGCGCTGACCCGGTGGAAGTATTTGCCGAAATCCGACGAAGGAAGGATCATTTCAGCTAGGGTTCAGCCTGCGCATCCTGGCTAACTACTCGTCTCCCGAAATCGGCTGACCAACCGGCGGGAGAAATTACCGGTCGGCTGATCGGAAAATGACAGATGGGTCCTTGATGCCGGAATCGACAACCCGACCGATCCGGTAAACGATCTCTCCGGATTCTTCAAGCTGGCGGAAAGCCTGGTCTTCGTCAGCATCGGCCACGCAGACGACCATCCCGATCCCGCAATTGAAGGTTCTGAGCATTTCCTGCTCATCCACGTTGCCCTTTTCCTGCAGCCAGGAAAAAATCGGCGGCATCGGCCAACTGCTGAGATCGACTTCAGCGACACTGAAATCGGGAATGACCCTGGGCAGGTTCTCGGTGATTCCACCGCCGGTAATATGTGCAATGCCGTGCACATCAACCAACTGAAGCAGTTGTCGAACCGACCGGGCGTATATGCGGGTTGGTTCAATCAGGTGGTCTGCAACAGGTTTGCCTTCCAGTAACTGGTGATACGGAAAGTTTTCCCGCTCCAGTATCTTCCGGATCAGTGAATAACCATTGGAATGAGGACCGGAGGAAGCCAGACCGAGCAACCGATCACCCGGCTCGATCCTGCTGCCGTCGATAATCCGGCTTTTCTCGACAATGCCCACGCAAAAACCGGCCAGATCATACTCCCCGGCGGGATACATACCCGGCATTTCCGCGGTCTCACCACCAACCAGGGCCGCCCCGGAAAGTTCACAACCCTTCCCGATCCCTCCCACCACCGTCGCAGCAATATCAACATCCAGCGAGCCGGTGGCGAAATAATCGAGAAAATAAAGAGGTTCTGCACCCTGAACCAGAATGTCATTGATACACATGGCCACCAGGTCGATGCCAACGGTATTGTGTCTTCCCAGTTCAAAGGCCAGCTTAAGCTTGGTACCAACGCCATCGGTCCCCGAAACAAGGACCGGCTGCCGGTAACGATCCAGTGGGATCTCGAACAGCGAGCCAAAGCCGCCAAGCCCGCCCAGAACACCCGGAATCATGGTCCTGGCAACAACAGGTTTGATGCGTTCGACAAGACTGTTGCCGGCTTCGATATCGACCCCGGCATCCTTGTAGCTCAGCGATTCATTTTTTTCTTCGTTCACTGCAAAAAGCCTCCACCCCACCGGGCACCACCCTTGTTATTGAAATGCCTTACCGCAGCAGCACTCGGATCTCAGGCATCGATTTCCTTCATCTGTGCCTCGATCCAGGTTTTCGCCGCTTCGGTGATCTCGCTGCTCTTCCTGTTAACGGGAGAAATGGGCTTTCCGATTCGTAGCTGCACGGTACCAGGGTGCTTGAGAAAACTGTTCCGTCCCCAGAATTTTCCTGCGTTGTGTGCGACCGGAACCACTTGGAACCCGGATTTCTTGGCCAGCACGGCACCCCCTCCACCGTAGCGCCCGACTTCACCCGTCTTGACACGGGTACCCTCGGGAAAGATCACGACCCAGCGCCCGCTCTCGAGACGTTCCCTGCCCTGGTCAACCACCTGTCGCAGTGCAGTCTTGCCCGCCTTTCGGTCAATCGCGATCGGGTCACAGGTAGCCAACGCCCATCCGAAGAAGGGCAACCAGACCAGTTCGCGCTTGATAATGAAAACCTGCGCTGGAAAGATTCTTTGCAGCGCGATTGTTTCCCAGGCCGACTGGTGTTTGCAGAGAATGATCGAAGGTTGATCCGGAATGTTTTCCCGCCCCCGGACTTCATGATCGATCCCGCAGATGACTTTCAGCAGCCACAGGTTGAGAACTACCCACACCTGAGCAATCCCGTAGCAAACCCTGAAGCGCAACGGAAACGCCAGCCACATGATCGGCGCAATCACGATGGTCGAAATCAACATCGCGACAAAAAAAACGGCGGACCGAAGGTATAAAACCGCGTTACCAACCTGAGAGGATGAATCTGGATGCATCATAAAGATCTTCGAATACTGGGATGCCGAGGTCGGGATGCCTCGCCAGCGTAGCCTGTCCATTGCCGGTCTTCACCAGGAACGGTTCGGCCCCCGCAGCAGTTCCAGCCTGAACGTCACGGTACGAATCTCCGATAAAGGGAATCCCCTGTAGGCTGGTTTGATATTCCTCGGCAAAGCGGCGAAGAAGCCCGGGCTTTGGTTTTCGGCAATCGCAATCGCTGTCTGGTCCGTGCGGACAGAAATAAATCGCTTCGATCCTTCCACCGGCATCGCGCACACTGTTGCGCATTTTTCGGTGAATGGCATCGAGGGCGTCCCGATCGTACAGCTCCCTGGCAAGCCCCGATTGGTTGGTGATCACCACGATACCATAGCCATTTTTGGAAAGCTCGGCGATTGCCTCCAAGCTTCCCGGTACCGGGATCCATTCTTCCGGAGCCTTGATGTAATCGTCGGAATCGTGGTTGATGACCCCATCCCGGTCCAGCAACACGAATTTCGGCAAAGACTTCATCGGCAAGGAATCCGGTCGTGTTGTTTCGGTGCCGTTGCAGGGAGACTACTGCAATCTCGAAATGTCGGCAATCCGCAAGAACAAGGACTGAACGCCTGAAAGCAGGGCCAGCCGATTGTTTTGCAACCCGGGATCTTCCGCCATCACCATGACCTTTTCAAAGAAAAGGTCCACCGTGGCACGCAGTTCGGACAGTCGCCCCAAGGCTTCCGTGTAGTCATCACATTCCAGCATCGGAGCAATCGCATTGGCTGCTTCGATCATGGATTCGAACAGCCTGCTCTCTTCCTGATCCTGGAAACAGGCAGGATCCACCTCACCGGCAGCGCCCGTTCCGGATTTGCGCAGGATATTCTGGATCCTCTTGTTCGCAGCGGCCAGGCTTTCCGCTGCGGCCAGGGAGCGAAAGCCGGCCACAGCCTGCAGACGCTTCTCGAAGTCCAGCGGGCGAGTCGGATGCACCGCCAAGACCGCGTCGAATTCATCGGCCCTGAAGCCGCGATCCAGACAGTAGCCGCGCAGGCGATCATGAACGAAACCCGAAACTTCGCCAGCCAATTGATCGTTGCGCAGCTTTTCCGGTAACTGTTGCACGGCAAAGTCAATTAGCCTGAGAATATCCAGGTCCAGTTTCTTTTCGACCAGGATCCTGATCAGTCCAAGCGCTGACCGCCGAAGCCCATAGGGATCCTTGTCACCCGATGGAATCAGGCCGGCACTGAAAATTCCCACCAGCGAATCCAGCTTTTCTGCCACCGACAGAACCTGGCCAGTCAGCGATTTGGGCAATGCACCACCGGATTGTTTCGGCAGGTATTGTTCCTCGATCGCCTGCGCCACCTCCGCGCTTTCCCCGTCGGCCAGAGCATAGTAACGCCCCATCGTTCCCTGCAGGGAGGGGAACTCACCGACCATGTCGGTCAAAAGGTCGGCCTTCGCCAGCCTTGCCGCGCGCACCGCGGATTCAGCGTCTGCCTGGATTTCACCGGCGATGAATTCTGCCAAATCGACAACCCGATTCGACTTCTCGGCCAGCGTCCCGAGCTTTTTCTGATAAACGATACCCTCCAGCGCAGGCAAGCGGTTTTCCAGAGTCTGTTTGCGATCCTGGGTCCAGAAGAATTCGGCATCCGAAAAACGCGGACGGATGACCCGTTCGTTTCCGCTGCTTACCGAAGCCGGATTCAGACTTTCGATATTGCTGACGGTGATGAATCCCGGGTAGATTTCTCCGGACTCGCTGGTCAGCGGGAAATATTTCTGGTTCGTCTGCATGGTTGTGATCAGCACTTCCGATGGCAGTTCAAGGAACCTTGCATCAAAACTCCCAGCCACGGCCACCGGCCACTCAACCAGAGAGGTCACCTCGTCAAGCAGATCATCCTCAACCAAAGCTATCGCACCGAGACCGCGAGCAATCTCCTCCACCTGGCTGCGGATGCTCTGGCGGCGAACCTCGAAGTCGGCAATTACCTTTCCGCGCGCCTCAAGAACTCCGACATATTCGTCGGGACTGTCCAGTATGATCGCATTCGGCGCATGAAAACGGTGTCCGTAGGTGACCTTGCCGGATACCGTACCCAGAATCCGTGCCTCTATGGGGCGATCGCCGTAAAGCAGAACCGACCAGTGAACCGGCCTTACGAATTCAGCGGAACCGGTGCCCCAGCGCATTCGCTTCGCAATTGGCAGCCGGGCAAGACTCTCGTTGACCATTCCTGCAAGCAGACTCTCGGTCGCGGCACCCTGCACCTCTTCCCTGAAAAACAGCCATTCGCCCTTCCCTGTAGCCTGTCGGTCAAGCTGGCCAACGGCGACCCCGCAACTGCGGGCAAAACCCTCGGCCGCTTTGGTAGGATTGCCGTTCGAATCAAACGCAGCTGAAACCGAGGGTCCCTTTCGTTCACTCGTTGAGTCTGGCTGGGCAGAGGCCAAACCAGAAACCAGAATGGCCAGTCGGCGCGGTGTTGCGAAGGCCCGAATCGCATCGAAATCAAGCTTGTTCTGATTCAGTAACCCATTCAGGTTGTCACGCAATGCATCGCGCAGTCTGCACAGCGATTTCGGCGGCAGTTCCTCGGTACCGATCTCGAACAGAAAATCTCTTTTGCTAGCCATTTTTCGGCAACCCCTGGTTTTCCAAAAGGGGGAAGCCGAGGCTTTTCCGTCGCTCGTAGTAGTTTTCTGCGACCGACCTCGCCATGTTGCGAACTCGCAAGATGTAATGCTGTCTTTCGGTAACCGAAATTGCGTGTCGGGCATCCAGCAGGTTGAATGCGTGAGATGCCTTGAGAACCATTTCGTAAGCCGGCAGGGGCAGACCGGCGGAAACCAGTGTCTCGCACTCTACTTCGCAGTTATCAAACATTCCGAACAGGAAATCCACCCTGGCGTATTCAAAGTTATACGCCGACATTTCAACTTCGTTCTGGTAAAACACGTCGCCGTAAGTCACCGGTCCCTGTGGCCCGTGGGTCCAGATCAGGTCGAAGATGCTTTCGACCCCTTGCAGGTACATTGCAATCCGTTCCAGCCCATAGGTCAGTTCACCGGTTATGGGTCTGCAGTCCAGTCCCCCGACCTGCTGAAAATAGGTGAACTGGCTAATTTCCATGCCGTTCAGCCAGATTTCCCAGCCAAGACCCCAGGCGCCGAGCGTTGGCGACTCCCAATCGTCCTCGACAAATCGGATGTCGTGTTCTAGCAGGTCCAGACCGAGAAACTGCAGCGACTCCAGGTACAGTTGTTGAATATCCTTGGGAGATGGTTTCAGCAAAACCTGAAACTGGTAATAATGCTGCAGCCGGTTGGGGTTTTCGCCGTAGCGTCCGTCGGTTGGGCGTCTGCAGGGCTGTACATAGGCGGTATTCCAGGGTTCGGGCCCGATCGCGCGCAGGAAGGTAGCCGGGTGAAAGGTTCCCGCTCCTACCTCGTTGTCCAGAGACTGTAGCAAAACGCATCCCTTCCCCGACCAGTAGACCTGCAGGGCCTGGATCAAACCCTGAAAGGTGGATACATCGTGATCTGCGTGAGAAATATTGGACACGGCGCCTTCGGTTTATAAACGTAAAAAGCCGATTATTATAGCTTATAATGGCGCAACTCAAAGCCAGCTAGCCACAAACATGCAGGAAAATCCGAAAGCCGTCGCCCTGATTTCGGGTGGACTGGATTCCATGTTGGCTGCCAAAATAATGCAGCAACAGGGGGTCCATGTCGAAGGGATCAATTTCTACACAGGATTCTGCGTCGAGGGACACACCCACGCGATCCGCAAGAAGGACAAGGCAAAGCCCAAGCGAAACAACGCGCTGTGGGTCGCCGAGCAGCTCGGTATAAAACTTCATATCATCGACATCATCGAGGAATACAAAAGGGTTGTAATCAACCCGCAGCACGGCTACGGTGCCAATCTCAACCCCTGCCTCGACTGCAAGATTTTCATGGTCGGGAAGGCCAGAGAATGGATTGCCGAAAACGGGTTCGACTTCATCGTCACCGGCGAAGTCATCGGGCAGCGCCCCATGTCACAGAGGAAGGACACCATGCCCGTGATAGCAAGGGAGTCGGGAGCCGATGACCGGCTTCTGCGCCCACTTTGCGCACGCAATCTGCCGCCAACGCTGCCCGAACGTGAAGGCTGGGTGGATCGTGACCGGCTCTACGATTTCAGTGGCCGGAGCCGGAAGCCGCAAATAGCGATGGCAAAAGAACTGGGTATCGAGGATTACGCCCAACCGGCGGGCGGATGCTGTTTCCTGACCGACCAGAACTATTCACGCAAACTGACGGATCTGTGGCAAGCTCGCGGAGAACGGGATTACGAGCTCGATGACATCATGCTGCTCAAGATCGGACGCCACATCCGGCCCCGCCCCAACTTCAAGATGATCATAGCGCGGGAAGAAGGCGAGTCGCGTTTCCTCCAGGGCTACAAGAAATCCTTCATCCACATGTTGCCTGTCAGTCACCGGGGACCGTTGGTCCTGATCGACGGTGACCCGGGTGAGCAGGACCTGCTGCTCGCTGCCCGGCTGACCGCCCGCTACAGCCAGGGACGGGATGCCGAGCAGGTCGAGGTCTCCATTGTTCGCGAAAAAAACCGGGAACAGGTTTCCGTGACCCCGTTTCCTGCGCATGAAATACCGAAGGAATGGCTGGTCTAGCCGACCATGGAAACCCTCGACGCCCGCCACCTACTTTGCCCGCTACCGGTTATCCGCGTGCAAGACCGGATCAAGACCATGCAACCAGGAGAAACCCTTGAAGTTGCCTGCACTGATCCGGGAACCCGCCATGACATCCCGGCCTGGTGCCGGATCCATGGACACCGGGTGATCAGCTGCTGGGATGAAAACACCGAAATCGTATTCCGACTTGAAGTCGGCGCATAAGCCAGCGCAACCAGACCCGAAACGGCCTACTTTCCCGCCGTTTCAGTCCCTCCTTCGACCACCCCTGAAAAAACGAGGTTGGTCAAGTATTTTGTCTATGAAGCCAGTGTGTACTACACTGGGCGCGTTTGCGTATTGGGCTGCTGATTCTTGCACATGTATGGTGCACTTGCACCAATTCGACGCACAATATTCGTGTAGAGGCAATTTTCAGCGGGGCAACACCCAGCGGAGTCCCACCAATCCTGTTACAGGTATGATAATTGCTAAAAGTTTTTATTTTAAACAATTGGAGGAGGCTTGAATGTCACCAGAAGAAATTCTCTCACTCATAGAAGAGAAAGACGTTAAGTTCGTAGACTATCGTTTCACGGACACCAAGGGTAAGGAACAGCACGTCACCGTACCCTCGCACACCGTGGATATCGACCTGTTCGACGAAGGTAAAATGTTCGATGGGTCCTCAATTGCCGGATGGAAAGGCATTAACGAATCCGACATGATCCTGATGCCGGACACCTCGACCGCCGTGATCGATCCGTTCTACGATGACACCACGCTGATCCTGCGTTGCGACATCGTTGAACCTGACACCATGCAGGGTTACGAGCGTGACCCGCGGAGCATCGCAAAAAAAGCGGAAGAGTACATGCGCTCAACCGGCATCGCTGACACTGCCTACTTTGGCCCCGAAAACGAATTTTTCGTTTTTGATGACGTCCGCTGGTCTACCGAAATGAAGGGAGCCTACTACGAAGTCGATTCGGAAGAAGCCAGTTGGAACACTGACCGGGATTACGAAGACGGCAACATGGGTCATCGTCCTGGCGTCAAGGGCGGCTACTTCCCGGTTCCGCCGGTTGATTCCCTGCAGGACCTGCGTTCCGCAATGTGCCTGACTCTAGAGGAAATGGGCCTCACCACCGAAGTTCATCACCACGAGGTCGCCACCGCTGGCCAGAACGAGATTGGGGTTCTGTTCAACACGCTGGTCAAAAAGGCAGACGAGGTTCTGACGCTTAAATACGTGGTTATGAACGTCGCACATTCCTTCGGGAAAACAGCCACATTCATGCCGAAACCACTGGTCGGTGACAACGGTAACGGGATGCACGTCCACCAATCCATGTTCAAAGACGGCAACAACCTGTTTAGCGGCGACCTGTACGGTGGCCTTTCGGAAACAGCCTTGCACTACATTGGTGGCATCATCAAGCACGCTCGGGCACTCAACGCCTTCTCCAACGCGTCAACCAACAGTTACAAACGCCTGGTCCCCGGCTTTGAAGCACCCACCATGCTGGTTTACTCGGCCCGCAACCGTTCTGCAACGATCCGTATCCCATGGGTAGCTAATCCGAAAGCACGGCGCATCGAAGTACGCTTCCCGGATTCGACGGCAAACCCATATTTTGCATTTGCATCCATGCTGATGGCGGGGCTGGACGGAATCCAGAACAAGATCAATCCGGGCGATTCCCTGGACAAGGACCTATACGACCTGTCTCCGGAAGAGGAAAAAGGCATTCCACAGGTTTGCTTTTCGTTTGAAGCCGCACTGGAAGCATTGAGTGATGACCGGGAATTTCTCAAGGCCGGTGGTGTATTCACCGACGATGCCATCGATTCCTACATTGAACTGAAGATGGAAGAAGTGACCCGTCTGCGCATGAGCACCCATCCGATCGAGTTCGATATGTACTACAGCCTCTAAGGTATACCTCTCCGATAAGAAACGCCCCCAGTGGGGCGTTTCTTTTTCTGTACCCCAAAGATGGGCGCTCTGCCCGCACCCAGGCCCCTTCTGGATCTTCTCCAGTCGCTAGCAGCGTCAATCCCGATTTGTTATCGAGTAACGGATCGCAGTATGGTTAAAGGGAGTCTCAGATTCTGCCAGAATCAACCGCAAGAACGCGCTCAGCCCCATTAACGGTGTCTCAAACCAAGATCTTGGTCTATAAATTGCACCTTTATTACCATGCGGATCAACAGAGGGCAACTCGACTACCGGCATATCCTGAACAACCTGTCGGACTGTGTGTTTCTGTTCAACAGGGACAAACAACTGATTTACGTCAATGACGCCGGTGAGCAACTGGTTGGCGGTAGTTTTCGACATTTTCTGAATCAGGATGTAACCGATCTCCTGAAATGCCCGTACATTGATCTTGAAAAAGACTTCAACCGTTCCATTCGCACGGGGATCTCCTTCGTCCATCGAGACCTGGTCATCGCGCCGACCGAGACATCGATCACCGTCGACTTCATCGCTACGCCAGTGTTCGAAAAGAATGAATTTACTTCCATGCTGATTGAAATCCAGCAGTTGGACCGGCACCTGAAGATTTCTCGCGAAGAGCAATTGCTGTCTCAGCAGAATGCATCCCGCCTGTTGCTTCGCGGCCTGGCACACGAGGTCAAAAATCCGCTCGGCGGCATCCGCGGAGCCGCGCAATTGCTAGCCCAGGAGCTACACGGAGAATACAATGAATACACGCGGATCATCATCGAGGAATCAGATCGGCTGCAGGCACTGGTGGAACGGATTGTCGGCCCGAACAAGCCTCCACAGATGGCCCCGCACAACATCCACAACATTGTTGAACGGGTGAGGCAACTGGTCCAGGCAGAATCTCCCGCCGGCGTCACCATCAAGAGAGATTTCGATCCCAGTATCCCCGATCTGGTCTGCGACCAAGACCGGCTGATCCAGGCCATTCTGAATATCGTTCGAAACGCCTCACAGGCGATCGGAAAAACAGGCGAAATCAGGTTGCAGACGCGCATTTCCCGCAACATGACGATCGGCAGCAAGCACCATAAACTGTCGGCAAAAATCGATGTGGTCGATAATGGCCCAGGCATCCCCAGCAACCTGATCGACCAGATTTTCTATCCCCTGGTTACCGGGAGACCGGAAGGCACCGGTCTCGGGCTTTCGATCGCGCAATCCCTGATCACTCAGCACCAAGGCATGATCAAATGCACAAGCGAACCCGGAAAAACCATTTTTTCAATCTTCTTACCTCTGAGCAACGGCAATGAATAAGATCCCTCGCGTTTGGATCATCGATGACGACCAGTCAATACGATGGGTCCTCCAAAAAGCCCTACAGAAAGCAGGTGTCGATGTCCGCAGTTTCAGCAATGGCAAAGATCTGTTGAACGTGATCGAAGATGATGTGCCCGATGTCATCGTATCCGATGTACGAATGCCCGGCATTGACGGCATTGACCTGATGAACCGGGTGCAAACTATTTACCCGAACCTGCCGGTCATCATCATGACGGCACATTCCGACCTGGAAAGCGCAGTTTCTGCTTTCCACGGCGGTGCCTTCGAATACCTTCCCAAGCCCTTTGACTTGAATGACGCCGTTGACCTGGTGAGGCGCGCCTGCTCCCACGCCAGGCGCCAGGAACCGGACAATGCGGAAGAAACCTTGCCCATTGTCGAGAAAACTCCCGAAATCATTGGCGAAGCCCCATCAATGCAGGAAGTCTTCCGAGCGATCGGACGACTCGCCCGTTCACACATCACGGTACTGATCAACGGCGAATCCGGAACCGGAAAAGAACTGGTCGCCAAGGCCCTGCACCGGCACAGCCCACGCTCGAACGGCCCCTTCATCGCACTGAACATGGCCGCCATCCCGCACGACCTGCTGGAATCGGAACTCTTCGGGCACGAAAAAGGCGCGTTCACAGGCGCGTACAACCGTAGAGCGGGGCGCTTCGAGCAAGCCAATGGGGGATCACTCTTTCTCGACGAAATCGGTGACATGCCGGCGGAAACTCAGACACGTCTGTTGCGAGTTCTGGCCAATGGCGAGTTCTACCCGGTCGGGGGCCACACGCCGGTCAAGGTGGATGTACGCATCATCGCCGCCACCCACCAGAATCTCGAGGAACTGGTCAAGCAAGGCAGGTTCCGGGAGGACCTGTTTCACCGTCTGAACGTCATCCGGATACACATCCCGGCCCTGCGCGAAAGACGCCAGGATATCCCGCTGCTACTAAGCCATTTCATGCAACACGTCAGCCGGGAACTGAAGGTCGAGCCCAAGGTCCTTTTGCCTGAGGCGGAACACTACCTGTGCTGTCAGGCCTGGCCCGGAAATGTTCGTCAGCTCGAAAATACCTGTCGCTGGCTGGTGGTCATGGCATCGGGGCGGGAAATCCATATGGAAGACCTGCCCCCGGAACTGGTTGTAAAGGCGGAAGTCTCCGTGACCGAGAACGACGCTTGGCAGCTTGTCTTGGGCAAGTGGGTACAGAAAAAACTGTCCAACGGGGACAGCGGTATCGCCAAGGAAGCCATTCTCGATTTCGAAGCCACGGTCATCCGAACAGCGCTTAATTTTACCGGCGGCCGTCGACAGGAAGCCGCCCGGCTGCTGGGTTACGGCAGGAATACCTTAACCCGCAAGATCAAGGAACTCGAACTCGAGGAGGAAATCAGGGCCTGAACCCGGCAGGTTAGTAACCGAAAACAGAACCTTGGGC